>JBHHXF010000585.1:0-2795 GCA_046756905.1 Anaerolineae bacterium
GAGATGGGCCGCCTGGGCGTCGAGACCGCTGTCCAGCATCTGAAGGGCCAGAGCGTGCCCGACTTCATTCCGGTCCCATTGCAGCTTGTCACGGCGCAATAGGGGAACGTACTGCGTACTGCGTATTGCGTACTGCGCTTTACTACGCAGTACGCAATACGCAGTACATCTCAAAGTCGAATGACCAATCAACTACTACTCCGCATGGAGCATATTTCAAAGGCGTTTCCCGGCGTCCAGGCCGTGGACGATGTGACGTTGGAGGTGGCGACGGGTGAGATCCACGCGCTGGTGGGGGAAAATGGCGCCGGCAAAACCACCCTGATGAAAATCCTGGGCGGTGCACTGCCCTTCGACCAGGGCTCAATCCTCCTGCGCGGCGAACCGGTCCACATCGAGACGCCGGCCGACGCCCAAAACCTGGGGATCAGCATGATTCACCAGGAACTGGCGCTGATCCCTGCGCTGAACATTGGTCAGAACATTTTCCTTGGACGCGAGCCGGCTGGCGCCGTGCCGGGCACTGTGGACTGGGCCAACCTCTACCAGGAGGCAGAACGTCAGCTAGCCCAACTGGGCTTGAGTCTGGCTCCCACCACGCCATTGACGGCTCTGTCCATCGCCGAGCAGCAGATGGTGGAGATCGCCAAAGCCCTATCCCTGAACGCTGATCTCATTGTCATGGACGAGCCGACCAGCGCGCTGACTGAGCGGGAGACGGACACGCTGTTCGAGGTCATGCGGGCGCTGCGCGAGCAGGACGTTTCCATCATCTTCATCACTCACCGCCTGGAGGAAGTGTTCGAGGTGGCTGACCGGGTGACGGTTCTGCGCGACGGGCGGTGGGTCGCGACAGTGCCAATACAGGACCTCAGCGCCGACGATGTGGTGCGAATGATGGTGGGTCGGCAGTTGGGGGAAATGTATCCCAAAACCGATGTCGTCATCGGCGATGTGGTGTTGCGCGTCGAAGGACTCGCGCGGGCCGGCGTGCTCCACGACATCAGCTTCGAGCTGCGCCGGGGGGAGATTGTGGGCATGGCCGGCCTGGTGGGCGCCGGGCGCACGGACCTGGCGCGGGCGCTATTTGGCATCGACCCCATTGATCGAGGACAGATTTGGATCGATGGCCGGCCAGCGAATGTCAGTTCCCCCCAGGCGGCCATCGAGCTGGGTATGGGCTTTGTGCCTGAAGATCGCAAGGACCAGGGGCTGTTTCTCAACCTGGCCTTGCGCTCCAATATCACCGTCAGCCAACTGGATCGTCTATCTCGTCTGGGGTTTCTGGACTTCGCCGGCATGAATCAGGTGGCGCGGACCTATGTGGATCGGCTGGACATTCGCACGTCGGGCGTCATGCAGCGGGTCCGGAACCTGAGCGGCGGCAACCAGCAGAAAGTGGTAATCGCACGCTGGTTGACACTGGAGCCGAAAGTCCTAGTATTGGACGAGCCCACCCGCGGAATCGACGTCGGCGCCAAGGCCGAGATTCACGCTCTCATGGGGCAACTGGCCCGCGACGGTGTTGGCATTCTCATGATCTCTTCGGAGTTGCCGGAGATTCTGGGGGTGAGCGACCGAATCCTGGTGATGCGCGAGGGCCGGATTACGGCGGCCCTGTCTCGGGTCGAAGCCACCCAGGATGTGATCATGCGAGCGGCGACGGGGGGGTAGGGGGGATGGCTGGATGGTTGGATGGCTGGGTGGCTGGATACCTAGATGGCGGATGGCTGATGGGTGAATAGTTGGAGGAGGAAGGTGCTGAGACAACTGCGGCCGGCGCTTCGTCAAGGGAGTGTCCTGCTGGTCTTGCTGGTCATGGTGGGTTTCTTCGCGGTGCTGTCGGACCGGTTCTTGACAGTATCGAACCTGCTGAACGTCGCGGTCCAGACCTCGATTCTGATCATCGTGGCCATCGGGATGACGTACGCGCTGTTAAGCGCCGGCCTCGATCTGTCCGTCGGCTCGGTGATGGCGCTGTGCGGCGCCCTGGCGGCCGGCCTGGCGGTCAGACACGGCTGGGGTACGTATCCGGCTATCGCGGCCGCGCTGTTCGTCGGATCAGTGATCGGCCTGGTGAACGGCCTCATGGTCGTGGCCGGCGACATCCCACCCTTCGTGGCCACGCTGGCCATGCTGGGCATCGCTCGGGGGTTCACGCTGGTATACACGCAGGGCCGGCCCATCGCCGGGCTGGATGAGAGCTTCCGTTTCTGGGGGACAGGCCGACTATTCGGGCTCCCCGTGCCCGTGATCGTCATGCTGGTCATGGTCGCCATCACCACCTGGGTTCTGAATCAGACGCGATTCGGGCTCCACCTACGAGCAATCGGCGGTCACGAGGAGACGGCGCGCCTGGCCGGCATTTCTGTGGCACGGGACAAGCTGATCGTATACATGATCAGTGGCCTCATGGCTGCCCTGGGCGGAGTGCTCCTCACAGCCCGGCTGTGGTCGGCCCAGCCGACCGCCGGCATCGGGTTCGAGCTGGACGCTATCGCAGCGCCGGTGCTGGGCGGTACCAGCCTCTTCGGAGGCACCGGCGGCGTGCCAGGCACGGTGGTGGGAGCTTTCATCATGGGCACCCTGTCCAACGGCCTGAACCTGCTTGACGTTCCCTCGTACTATCAGCAGGTGATCAAGGGCGTGGTGTTCATCCTGGCGGTCCTGATCGATGTGTATACGAAGCGGCGGGCGCGGGTTCGGGTACGCGCGGCGGCCGCGGCTCGCTAGCACGCCGGCACGTTGTCACGTTGTAACCACTCAGCCGCTCCCTTGGATCGCCGAAGGTCTCC
>JBHHXF010000586.1:0-2795 GCA_046756905.1 Anaerolineae bacterium
CCTTTTTTCGTCAGAAATCGTGACAGAGGCGGCGCACAAGGATTTAAACTGGCCGGCTGGAAGAGGGTGCCAGGCTCGGAGAGGGAGACGCCGGCATCTATGCAGCGTCCCTCATCCCTTTGACCTGTCGCTCGGTGTGGTGGTGCTGAGCCTGGCGAATGGCTTCGGCCATGTCCAGGATAGTCTTGGCGCTGGTCCAGGTGCGCGACGAGATGTGTCGGATTTGCCACTCTGCTTGCGTTCCGATCACTCGCCGGCGTATCACGTACCTGTCGTCCGCGATGTAGCGGTCCTGATCTTCTTCGTAGTGAAGCATTGTCGTAAGTCTCGCCGCTGTTGAAAGCTGTTTACACAGTCCGGTAATCCATGACACAGGCGGACCGCTTGTCCGCCTCGCATGTAAGATGATAGCACGGGCCTCCTTACACTGCAACTCGACCTGGGTCCTGGTCGATCTTCAGAGGCGTTGAGGCCTGTAGGCCACCGCACGAGAGGAGAATGACTCCTTGAGCAGTCACACAGCTTCACCTTCGGAAATGCTATCGGGCAAGATCGAGATTGGGCACTCCCGCCTGTGTGATTGTCCTCCCAAGCACATCAACTGCCTGACCGCCGGCGAATGGCTCCGCGCTCAGATCGGCGTGTGGCAGTTCTCCTACGAGGGCCGCGATATCCGAGACAGGAAACAGCATCCGGCCACCTTCCCCATCAGCTTGGCGGCTCAGGTGATCTCGTTGTTCACTCACGCGGGGGAGCTGGTCGTCGATCCCTTTGTGGGGAGTGGCACGACGCTGGTGGCGGCCAGGGACCTGCGCCGCAATGCGATGGGGTTCGACATCAACGCCGGCTACATCGATCTGTGCCATTCGAGGCTTGCCCAACTGCCCCGCGAAGACCCTGCAACCCCCGCAACGCAGCAGATCGCCGTGCAAGACGATGCGAGACATATCCCACACTACCTGGAGCCGGAGACGATCAAGCTGTTCTTCACTTCGCCGCCCTACGCCAACCTGCTCAACCGCCGGCGCAAGAACAAGAGCCGGCGGGGGGAGGCGAGGTTCAATGAGCAATTCGGCGCCATCGAGCAATACAGCCAGGACTCAAGAGATCTGGGCACACTGGAACTGGAAGCATATCAGCAGGCTATGGCCGACATCTTCGCTGGTCTATTGCCCCTGCTGAAGCCTCGGGGGCACTGCGTCGTCAACATCCCTGACATGTGGTGGGAGAATGAGCGCATCACGCTTCACATTGCCGTGGTAGAGGCCCTCCGCAGCGCCGGCTACGAGCTGCGCAACACGATCATCTGGGACAAGACCAACATCGTGAACCGCGTCGGCATCTTCGGCTGGCCCTCCAACTACATCACCATGGGCATCACCTACGAGTATCTCCTGCACTTCTGGCGGCCCGCCTGATGAGCCTGTGAGCCGTGGCACGACGAATTCTGCACGTCGATCTGGACTGCTTCTACGTGTCTGTCGAGCGGCTGCTCGACCCGTCGCTGGCCGGCAAACCCGTGCTGGTGGGCGGCGATCCAAACAGCCGGGGCGTTGTCGCGTCCGCGTCGTACGAGGCCCGCGCCTTAGGCGCACACTCGGCCATGCCCATGGCTCAGGCGCTGCGCCTGTGTCCCAGCGCCGTGGTCATTCGCTGGCGTCACGACCTCTATCGCGGCTACTCGCATCAGGTGATGGACATTCTCCACGAGATCACGCCGGTTGTGGAACAGCTTTCCATCGACGAGGCATATCTCGACGTCACGAACATCGGCGAGGGATGGCGGGCGGCAGAGGAGATCGCCGCCACGACGCAGCGCCGGCTGAAAGATGAGCTGGGTCTCCCGTCGTCGTGGGGTGTGGCGACGAACAAGCTGGTTGCCAAGATCGCTTCGGATCGCGACAAGCCGGAAGGGCTGGTCGTTGTTCCACCGGGCGCCGAAGCCGAGTTTCTGGCCCCACTGCCGGTTGAGGCGTTGTGGGGTGTGGGGCCTGTTACGGGCGAGAGGCTGCGGAAGATGGGGGCGTCGACCATCGGCGAGCTGGCTCAACTTGATGCCGGCCTGCTGCAGCGAGCCTTCGGCGTGCACGGGCCGCGGTTGGCGCGCCGGTCGCGGGGCGTCGACGACCGCCCGGTGGTGACTGAGCGAGTGCGCAAGTCGGTGAGTCAGGAGAACACGTTCAGCCGTGACGTGTCAGATCGAGAGAAGCTGGCAGCGGTGATCCAGAAGCAAAGCGCGAGAGTGGCTGGCTCACTGCGAAAACACGATCAGCGGGCGCGCACGATCACGCTGAAGCTGCGCCGGCCCGACTTCTCAACCGTCACGCGCAGCCGGACCGTCCCCGTCGCCACGGATGATGCCGGCGCCATCGCCGAGCTGGCCACCAACCTGTTCGACCAGGAGTGGCGTCGCGGCGAGCCAATTCGGCTGATCGGGGTGCGGGCCGGCAATCTGGTGGACGAATCGGCTGTGCAACTCGGCTTGTTCGACCGCGCCGGCCGGCGTTTGGGGGAGTTGGAGGACGCCGTCGCGGAAATCCGTGCCCGCTTCGGGGATGATGTGATTCATCGGGGGCCGACGGATGGGTAGGGGCGAGGCAGGTCGGAGAACAAGCCGCTTTTGTCCACGGGGCCTCAATCCGACCTGCCTCGCCCCTACAACCCGATGGCGTTGGCGCGTCTACAACACGACCGGGACCGGTTTGTCGATGGCAATCCTATCCGGCGTCACAACGCACGTGAAAGCGTACACCTCCACGCCGGCCTCCCCAGCCTCCCGCAGCACCTGAGCAAAG
>JBHHXF010000587.1:0-2794 GCA_046756905.1 Anaerolineae bacterium
GACCGGTCAAGAGCTAAAATTCTCATCTACTGATTATAGACTGAACGCGTCTTTTCGCCAATTGAGGCTTGCCACGTCTGCTCCGAAGTGGCGCGCGTTAGTCCATGCAACTCAGGCCACTCTTACTACGCCCAGGTCCATCGCCTGACTGACCATCCCCCCAGCGCTCCGAGCAGGCCGGACGTCAACGCGGCAATCAGTACGTACCAAGCGGGGCCGAGGACGTAGGCGAAAGCGAACAGACCCAACGCCAACCCAAAGAGGCCGCCGTGGAGAGCCTGTCTGCGGCCGGCCAGCAGCCCCGCAATGTAGCCGCCGATGAAAAAGCCTACCACCGCGGCCAGCAAAGTCGTCGCCGTCCTGTAAGTAGTGTTCGTGCTGAAAGTGGGCAGCCAGGCGCTGGCCAGCAGCAGGCCGAAGCCGGCCAGCGCACTCACACCACCCGCGCACGCCGCACCGATGCTTCGTCCCACGAGTACCAGGGTTCTCATGTCACCACCTCCCGCATCAGTCGGGGTCGTCTCCCCCCAGCCGGCCAAGACGAGCCAGCGAGCTGAGCCGCAGTTCGTCCAGCGTCAACACGGCCTTGACCAGGGTGTCCAGCGTCTTGAAGAAGTCCTGCATGTGTTTCAGGCGATCCAGGTAGAACTGAACCTGTTCGTGGTCGCAAGTCGCGCCGGCCTGCTGCACCATGGTCAGGCTTTCAGTGACTGAACTCAGGGCCTGGTCGAATTCGCGGGCTTCCCGCTGGCGCAAGATGCCCTTGGCTATCTCCCAGAAATCCACTTCGGCCTGGTAGTAGTCGCGCCGGTCGCCGACGGCCCACACCTTGCGTACCATGCCGATGCGCTCCAGAGCACGCATGTGGATGCTGACGCTGGCCTTGCTGATGCCGATGGCTTCGGCCATTTCGTCCAGGCTCATGGGCTTCGGGCTGAGGTACAGCAACCCATAAAGCTCGCCCATGGCCTTGTTCAGCCCCCAGAAGCTGCTGATGCGCCCCACGCCCTGGATCAGGTTGCGCCTGGCTTGCGCCAACGCGCGTTCTACGTCTTCGGTTGCCATCTGGCCGGCTGGCGCCTGGCTTTCCCTGTCGCTCATCATAGGCGTATTATCACGATCGTTTAGAATATTCTAAACGTATTATATCAGATGGGCCGGCGGTTGTCAATACCAACTGATCCTTGATCCTTGGTGCAGTCACAGGCTTGCCCAATGTCCACTGATGGGGTACAATATGACCACGCACAAACACCCATGTGCAAAAGGAGCTGAACAATGGTAGGAACACATCTGCCATCTCCTGTTCGATACCTCGTTGAAGAAGATGGCCGACGAGTAGGCGTCGTGTTGGAATGGGATGACTACCAGGACCTGCGAGACGCTCTTGAGGCTGACCCCGACTTATTGCTCGGCCTCAACGAGGCAGAACTACAGGCGCTGGCTGAGGGCATGTTGTCATCACCTTTCAAGGAGCGGCTTGATGAACTGCTTGAGCGCAATCGTGAAGAAGGAATGAGCCCTCGTGAAGAACGTGAACTGGACCACCTACTAGAATATATTGACTCAATGAACGTGCTCAAAGCACGGGCAATGTACACGCTGCAGCGTCGACACGAGGCGAACGAATAAGGGGTCCCTGGACTGATGGGCCCATCCATTTCCGCGACGCTGCGTTCCGATGTGCGTCATCGAGACGAGAACCGCTGCGCATACTGTCAGACGCCAGAAGAGTTCAGCATCACAAGTTTCGAGATCGACCATATCGTGCCGGCAAGCGCAGGTGGCGAGACAGCATTGGACAATCTTTGCTTGGCGTGTCCGAGCTGCAATCGTTACAAGGGGGCACGGCAGGCTGCGGCGGATCCAGAAACTGCTAACACGGCACCGTTGTACCATCCGCGACAGCAGAAATGGCCCGAGCACTTCTCCTGGAGTCGGGACGGGCTCCAAATTGAGGGACTGACGCCCACGGGCCGAGCCACTGTGCAGGCGCTTCGCATGAACCGCCCACAGATGATACGTCTGCGACGGCTGTGGAGGAGAATGGGACGTTCTCTGGGATCTTCCTGACAACCCGCGTCTATGGTCCCCTTACGGCTGCAGCAGCCGATTGATCTGGTTGATCAGCAGCTTCGTCAGGGGGTTGCCGGCCTGCTCAACCACCAATCGCGTGGCCCGGCAAGCCATCTCGGCCGGCACGCCGGCATTCGTCTGGTCCAACCGAGTGAGATCGAACTCCAACTTCTGGCTGGGGATCGTCACGTCGAACTGGGAGAACTCCACCGGGTCGGTTATGAGACCGATCTTCTCGCAGGTGTCGCCGATGGGTGTCAGCACGACTCCCAGATCGGACAGTGTGCTGGTGCGGCTCAGGAATGTGTAGGTCAGCGTGCCGCTCACACGCAGGCCGGCCTCCTCTGCCTCCACGTGATCCGGCCGGTAGGCGAACGTCACCGGTGCTTCGCCCACCTTGAAACTCCCCTCGACCGTCAGGCCGTTCAGTCGCACGTCGAAGTCCGACACCGGGCCGAGCTCGACCGCCGGGGCCGGCGTTGCCGTGGGCGGGATGGCCGGCGTGGGAGTCGCGGTTGGCGTCGGCGTAGCCGTTGGTGTGGGGGTAGCGGGGATTGGGACAGCGATCTGGCTACACGCCACAACAGCGATCAGCACAAGAACGACGGCCATCAGAATCAAGAAAGCGGTTCGCAGCATAAACTCACCTTTCAGCAGGTCGGTTTTGCTCTAGTTTTCCGGAAAAGCACCTCGACTCGTAGTAACGACTTCAGTCGTT
>JBHHXF010000588.1:0-2792 GCA_046756905.1 Anaerolineae bacterium
TCAGGCGTGTGGTAGCCTGATCCACGCCCACCACGGCCGGTATGCCGTATTCCCGCGCCACCACAGCGCCGTGGGTCATGAGGCCGCCGACTTCCATGACCAGCCCGCCGGCGGCCAGGAACAGCGGCGTCCAGGCCGGGTCGGTTCCGTGGCAGACCAGAATTTCGCCCGGCGCCAACTGTGCTGTGTGGGGGTCCAGCACCACGTGCACGACGCCCTCCGCAACGCCTGGTGAGACCGGGCTGCCGGCCATAACGCCGTCGCCGGAGCCGGCCGGCGTGCTAATCCCCTCGTAGAAGGCCTGGCCGTCACTGAGGAGCAGCCGTGGCACCTGCCGGCGCAGTTCTTCGCGCTGGTAAGTCTGGCGTCGCTCGGCGACCAACGCCTGCCAATCGTGCGTCTGTAATGAGCCAGGGTCCTGTGATGGGCGAAGGTCTCCTGACCGAGCCCGCTGCGCCTCGGTCGGGAGACCTTCGGCGAACGATTGCATCGCCTCGGTCGGGAGACCTTCGGCGAACGATATTGCGGCCAGCGCCTTCAGTTCGCGCAGGTGCAGGAAGAAGATGTCCTCGGGATGAGCCAGTGTGCCCTGGGTAACCAGTTCTCGACCGCTTTCGAGCAGCCCGGTGCGCACGATGCCCATGTGGCGAATGGCGAGGAATTTGGGGCTTTCCCGCAGGCCGGCCAGCGCTCGCACGCGCCGGGCCGCGAACGTCACAAGGCGGGCCTTGAGCCAGCCTCGGTGCGATCGGCGTACCGATTCTCTCAGGCGGCCGATAGCTGCTTCGGCTGATGCTGCTCCACGCTTAAACACGGTATCTGGCGCCTGGTCGGCGTCTTCAATCCGCATGTAGCTCTGGAGTGTTTGCAGAATCGGCGTTGGGTCCTCCCGCCAGCGACGCCGGCCCAGGTCAATCTCGCCGATGCCGCGCATACCGTAGCGGCGCATAAAATCTGCGATGGCGGTCTGCGCTGCGGCCGGTAGCTGGCCGGTCAGGTATTCGGCGGCGAGCGCTACGGCGTCGGTGGCCTCGAAACGGTCGGCCGATGCCTGGTCGGCCTTGATGCTGCGAGCGGTGTCCCACAGAGCCAGGTCCATCTCTGTCGTGACGTTGTGGGGCAGTCCCCGGGTGATCTCCAGCACCATCGACCGGCCATCGGGCAGGTCGGAGGCCAGGTGATTGAGGAGGTTGAGGGTAGCCATGCCGCCGGCCATGCGCGGCACAAACGCGGGCAACAACACAGGAAACGTCGTGTCGAGCACATCTTCGAGCAGCGCGACTCGTGCAGCCAGGGTTGTCGCGGCGGCACTTCGAGTTTCAAAGTTGGCGAGCAGCTCTTCTAGCCGGCGCTGGAAACGTACTCGTTGCTCGTCCGGTCGCAGCAAACAAAGGATGAACTGGCCGATAACGGGGATGATCACCCGCGCTATCCGCATGAGCGCGCCGAGACTCAGTCGGCCGGATGTTGGGGCCAGGCGCGGATCGTCCCAAAGCTCGTCAACGGCCTGGGCGGTACCGGGTTCGATCACGCCAAGGAAAGCGCGGGTCAGTTTTCGCCCGATCCCGTGACGCAACAGAGGGGCAAAGTTGAGGAAGAGCCGCTCGCCGGCCTCGAAGACAATGCGTTGCGTTGCGGGGGTGAGGTGATAACCGAAGATGCCGCCAGCGCCGGCGGCGAGCCCGCGGATTGCATCCTGACCCAGGGGCGTCATCGGGCCGAGTATGCCCTGCACGGCGCCGAAGGAGAACATCACTTTCAACGGCTCCGGATCCATGCCCTCGGGTATGGGGTACAGTGAAGTGATCGGGCGGGACTGCAACAGAAACAGACGCCTATCGGCCCAGGCCCATTCCATGTCCTGCGGCGTTTCGTAGAGATCAGCGACCTGCTGGGCCATCTGCGTCAGTTCGACAATCACTGCATCGGGCAGCGCCTGTTGTACGGAGGCGTCTTCGTCGATGGTGATTGTGCCGCCGCCGGCCTGCCCTCGGATGGAGAGCGCCTTGGCGCCCAGCGTCTTGCCGGTGATGCGGCCGGCCAGGGTGTCCACCACGTAGTGGTCGGGCTCGACGTGGCCGGCTACCAGCGCCTCGCCCAGGCCCAGCGTGGCGTCGATGACGGTCTCGGTGCGCTTGCCGTTCAGAGGGTTAGCGGTGAACAGCACGCCCGATGCCTCGCTTTGAACCATCTCTTGCACGACGACGGCCAGGGCCACCTCCGCGTGGGAGATGCCGTTGCGAGCGCGGTAGCCCATGGCACGCGCCGTCCACAGGCTGCTCCAGCAGTTGACTACCGCTTCGAGCAGCGCCTCGTCGCCGACGACGTTGAGGAAGGTGTCTTGCTGGCCGGCGAAGGAGAGACCGGGCAGGTCTTCGGCCGTGGCGGAGGAGCGGACGGCGATGGCGATTTCAGATTTCAGATTTGGGATTTCAGATTTGGACAGCTCATTGTAGCTTTGATGGATGGCGATGGAATTGTCAATTGTCAATTGGGGGAGGGCGTGATATGCGGTGCGGACGGCGTCGGCTAGAGGTTGGGGGATCGATCCTTGCTGGAAGAGATGGCGGATGGCCTGGGAGGCGTCTTCCAGGGAGGTCGGGTCGTCGGGTCGGGCGTCGCCGGCGAGTTGGAGGATGCGTGGTTGCAGCTTGTTGGCGTCAACAAAGGTGCGATATGCCTGTGTGGTGATGATGAAGCCGGGGGGCACCGGGAAGCCGGCGCGGGCAAGTTTGGCTAGGTTCAGCCCCTTGCCGCCGGCGTTGTCCAGGGTTGCGTTGTCTGTGTCAAAA
>JBHHXF010000589.1:0-2784 GCA_046756905.1 Anaerolineae bacterium
GCTGCACAAGCCGTGTCAGCTCTGTCACGTTGGACACGTTCTCGAACTCCCACACCATCTGCACCAGTTGGTCGATAGTCTGACCGTCCAGTACGTAGGCGGTGATCCAGCGGAACTTCTCTTCCAAGGATGCTTCGTCCCATTCGTGGTGTCCGCGAGTGACGACGCCGGAGTCAAGTCTTCGACCATCGGTCAACGTGATCTCCACACGGCCGGCGAAGTGTGCGTCGGGATCGGGCGCACCGGTGGTGGCGAGCCGGTTCATGCGCTCGATCTCCGGGTCTTCGACAACCTCGATCCTGTCCGCCAGGGCTTTCACTCCCTCGTCGTTGAGACGATGCTCCAGGATTTGGTTGGGACCCACTTCGCCGTCGATGAGCAGGGTCGCCAGCGGCCACTTGATGCTAAACTGAGCCTCCTCTGTCGTCTGAGGGTGACGCTGCAACAGCCGCCAGCCTTCGTGGAACGTGCGCACCTTGACATGAGCGATCTCCTCGATCCGAATGTCGTTTTCTTCGACTACCTTGAGCGCGGCCACGAAGGCGGCATGGCCCCAGCCGCAGGAGCACCACCGCTTGATGCCGACTCCGTCTTCCATGACGTACTCGCTGCCCAGTGTGGCAACCCAGTCGCGATACTGCTCGAAGCCGAGGATGCTGGGGATGCCGGTGAAGCCGCGTTCGGCCAGTTCGGCGGAGATCACGCCGTTCATAGCCCCCCAGCCGATGCCGTGCTTGACCATGGCCGGCTGGTCGATGTCGCGCATCATCGGCAGGTTGGGCGCGTGATACTCGGCGATGCCCAGGGCGTGTTTCAGCGCGTCGTGGCCCAGATTCATCAGCCGGCCGGCAACCGCCGCACATGCCACCGAGCCCCACGACCCACAGGCTTGATAGATGCCATGGTGATCGTGCCAGCAGCGGGCAGTGCGGCTGGCGATCTCGTAGCCCACCACTATGGCCTCCAGCAAAGCCCGCCCGCTGGCTCCGGTCTTCTCGGCTACGGCCAGTGCCGCCGAAAAAACCTGCACGCCAGGATGACCTCGGGCGTATCGGATGTCGTCGTCGATGTCCAGGGCGTTGCCGGCGTAGGCGTTGGCCAGCGCGGCCCCCGGTGCGGTGGAACGCTTGTCGTGGAGCAAGATGGTGGCCTCGTCGCCTGGCATCCGCTCGGCGGCGTAGCCGGCGGTGATCCGGCTGATGCGCGTCAGGGTGCCGCTGAGGACAGAGGCCAGGTCATCCAGCAGGCACATCTTAGCGCGGCGCCGGACCGAGGCCGGCAAGGCATTCCACGCGGTATCTCGGATGAACGCTGCAGCAACGTCGTTGCCGTCCACTCCTACCCTCCGATACGCTGTTCTGCCCGCTCTCAAAACAGTTGGCTAGATGGCTAATGGCTAGATGGCTGAGCGGTGACAATGTGAGCCATCCAGCCACCAAGCCATCCAGCAATTCTTATGCTTCATGGATCCCCGTAGGAGCGTGTTGACTGTTCAACAATAGCATGGACAGCCCTGGCCACGTCCTCGGGCAGTGGCTCCGGTTTGTGCTCGGCCAGGATGGCCTCTACCCGCTCGGCGGCTCGCTCTGCAAGTGTCTTGCTGCCCCTGGCCTGCCAGTTGTTGTAGTTGTCTCGCTCGAAGAGACTGGGATACCAGCGCTCACGAAAGTGCTTCAAGGTGTGCTCGGAGTCCAGGAACTGGCCGTCAGGGCCAACCTCGTCGATCAGATCGAGGGCCAACGTCTCATCGCTGATCTCCACGCCACGCACGAAGTGCTCCAGCCAGCCGATGATCTCGTCACAGATCGCAAACTGGGCCAGCGATCCGCTCAGCCCCGACTCCAGATAGCCCACGTCGTGGATGATGTTCCCGCCACTCAAGACGTCGGTCATCAGGGTCAGTGCGGCTTCGATGGCGGCCTGCTGATCCACCACCTTGGAGTCGCTGCAGCCGGCCAGGGTGAACATGGGCAGCCCCAGGAAGTGGGCGAAATCGGCTCCCGTGGCTCGCTTATCGGGGTCGGCGTAGGGCATGACCGTGGTTCGCATGTCCAGCATATCGCCCCCCCAACCACGTACAATCACCGGCGCGCCCTCTCGCTTGAGCTGCGACAGTACCAGACCCACGAACGTCCCGGCCTGGGCTACGGCCATCGCCCCAGCTGGCGTTACAGGCGCTGTCACGCCGCCCTGCGAGGAGGGAGCGTATATCGCCGGCAGCCCCTTGTCCGCCAGGTACAGCAGTTTTTGCAGTGCCTCCTGGTTGTGGCGCAAGCCAGTGGTGACGTTGATGTAGCAGACGGCCATCGGATTCTGCCGCAAAGCCTCCGGCCCACCGACCACGGCCTCGGCCATCTCTACCGCGTCCACGCAGCCGGGGAAGTCGGGAGTGACGAACACGATGGGCTTGGTCGTGTGGTTGAGCATGACCTCCATCTGATAGCGGTCGGCGATCTCCTGCGGCACATCCGTGGGTAGAAACATGGACATGACAAAGTCGATGTGGGGAAGGGCATCGGCCACGATCATGCCGTCCACCACATCCTGTAACATCGGCTTTCGGCGCTCACCCGTGCGGTGATCGATGATGTTCATGCAATCGGAGCCGGGGCCGAAGAAACTGCGATAACCCTCCACGGGCATGACGCGGTTCCCGTGCCGGTCGCACAAAACCACGCGCTTGGGGACGGTGGTCAGGGCCCTCTCGACAAGCCAGGCCGGGATACGCACCCGGTTGCCGTCGGTGGCGGGTACGCCGGCCTTCTTGAGCAGGTCCAGCGCCTC
>JBHHXF010000590.1:0-2782 GCA_046756905.1 Anaerolineae bacterium
GCACTTCCCTGTCCAGTATCTCCAAGGTCTCCTTCACCGCCGGCTGTGGCTCTTCCAGGACCAGGTTGAGGTAGTAGGCGGCGTTGTTGATGGCTCCCAGGGGGTTGCGCAGCTCGTGGGCGACGCCGCCGGCCAGTTGGCCCAGCGTGGCCAGCTTCTCACGGCGCACCAGTTGTTCCTGCGCCTGTTCCAGTTCCGAGAGGGCCGCCTCCAACTGCACCGTGCGCCGCTGTTCCGCCTCGCGAAGTTGGGCTTGCTGAATCGCCAGAGCAGCATGGCCGGCCAACAGCGCCAGACCGGCCTGCTTCCGCGCAGAGAGATCCCGTTCGCGGACGGCCCCGATCAAAACCCCCACGACCTCTCCCTCCACCGTCAGAGGAACGAACTGTACACACCCAAAGCGGTACAGATTCTGGACACCCTGGGCTACTACTCTGGCCAGCGGCGCGTCCAGAAATCGGGTCAAGGAGTTTACCAACATCGTCTCGCCGGCCAACACCCGATCGAACAGGGTTCCCTCTCCGGAGAGAGCGAAGCGCAGCGCCCCTGGTCCTGGCACCCCTGCCAGAGCGCGCAGCTTTTCTATGCGTGAGTCCAGCGGATAGATGGCCGGCACGACCAGGCTTCGTTCCTCCGGATCATACAACCCGACGGCAGCGCCGTTGTAACCCAAATGGGTCACGGCGCCCTCGGCCAGCAGTTGCAGCGTCGCCTCCAGGCTAGTAGCGCCCAAGAGACTGGCGTCTAACTCTCGGAGATGCTCGAGTTGGCCGGCGCGGTAGGCCAGTTCCGCCGTGCGCTCTTCGACCATTTCCTCCAACCGCTCGGAGTATTCCTTCAGCACCGCCTCCGCCCGCTTGCGCTCGGTGATGTCGCGGACAACGGAAACGAACAACTCGCCCTCGACACCGGTTACCCTGGAAACACTGACCTCTATTGGTATCCGTGTGCCATCACGATGAACATTCAGCGCTTCAAAGGCAGCATTTCCGTAATGGGCCACTTCACCCCTGACCACACCTCCCTCCGGCCTATCTACCTCGGGAGCCTGCAAGTCTGGGACGCGCATGGCTAGTAACTCTTCACGGCTGTAGCCCATCATTTCGCACATACGAGGATTCGCATCAATGATCTCATCGTGTCCATTTGCCAAATGGATACCGTCATTGGCCTGCTCAAACAGGGTTCGATAGCGCTCCTCACTCTCCCGCAGCAACTCCTCCGCCCGCTTGCGTTCGGTGATGTCGGTCAGGAGATTCAGCGTCGCCGGCCGGCCCTCCCAGTCGATCACGACGGCGTTGATTTCCATCCACTTCGTGTTTCCGCTCTTGTCAACAATTCTGAAGGGATAGGTTTGGGGCAGCGTCTCGCCGGCCAGTCTCTTGAGATGGTTCTCAACCACCATTTGTCGATCATCTGGGTGGATAAGCTCCGGAAACGGCTTGGAGGCCAGCTCCGCTTGTGAGTAGCCTGTGATCTCCATCGCTTTGGGGTTGAAGAACTTGAGCCTGCCATCCTGGGCCACAACAATGGCTTCATTCGCAGTCTCAACCAACAGGCGATACTTCTCCTCCGACGCCCGCAGCGCCTCCGCCGCCTGCCGGCGCTCGGTGATGTCAGAAACCAGCCGGACCAGGCCTTGATATTCACCTTCCAGGTCACGGAGGGCGTGGTATGTAATTTCCACTGTGCGCCTACCCCGCCTGGCTTCTCTCGAAAAAACCGACCGCTCGCCGGCTTTGAAATCGTGGAGGAGTTGCTCGACGGTTGCCAGAGTATGTGGCGGATGATTGCCTCGCACGTCCTGCCCAACCAAGCTATCCCGATCATTCTTGTAACCATCGATCTTCAAGGATGCAGGGTTGATATAAACATACTTATCCTCGGAATCCAGCACCGTCACCCCAACCGGCAATTCCTGCAAAATGAAATTAAATTCGTCCCGTTCAGAAGAAAGGATCTCTTCAAGTTTCTTGCGCTCGGTGAGGTCTACGATGTCGCCGACCATGTACAGCGGACTCCCATCCAGATCCCTGACCAGCACAACATTCAGATCAACCCAGACAGCGTGTCCATCCCTGTGGACAAGTCGGTGCTCAAACCTGAAGGAGGGGACCTCGCCGGCCATCAACTGCCCGACATGCCTTGCACTCGCTTCCAGATCGGCGGGGTGAGTTATGTCCTGCCACTTTTTCTGCAAGAACTCATCCATCGGATAGCCGACTATGTCACAGAAGGACTGGTTGGCCTGGAGAAACCTGCCATCGGGGGCTGCTATTCCGCGGCCGATGGCAGCGCGCTCGAAGGCATTCCTGAACCGCTCCTCGCTCTGGCGCAGCTTTTCCTCTGCCTCCAGGGAGTAGAGGCCCAGCGCCAGGTCATTGGCCAGCTCGGATAAAAGTTCCGTTTCATCTTCGTGGAAAGCCCATGGCCGCTCGGTGTAGATTACCAGCGCCCCGTAGCAGCCCTGGCGGTGGAGCAGGGGCACGGCCAGCGCCCCGGCGTGGGTTGCCCGCGCCCGGTAGGTGCAGGTAGCGCAAGGATGCGACTCACCGACGTCCTTGACCAGGTAGGGCCGGCGCTCGTTCAGCGCGGTTCGGGCGCAGTACAACGGCGGGCCAGGTTCATCCAGCGAGACGTCTACCGGCTCGACATCCGCCGCGATGCCGGCGCCGGCCACCTGGCGGAGGCGCTGGCCGGCCTCGTCCAACAGCCCAATCCACAGGTCGGCGTAGCCACGCGTGCTCTGCAGAATCTGGCAGGCCTCTTGCAGCATAGCCTG
>JBHHXF010000591.1:0-2781 GCA_046756905.1 Anaerolineae bacterium
TCACGCTCACCTCAACCCCGCCAGACACGTCGATGCCGGCGAAGTAGACCATGCCGAACGACGAGGTTAGCAGCGTCCGGCTGGCGCCATTCACCAGGAACTTTGTCGTCACGGGTACGCCGCCCAGTGGAATATCGAGACGGCCGCTGAAGTAGCCATCGCATCGGAAGTCGATAAACACGCGCGCGCTGATCTTGTCCGCGCCCGGCGGCGGCACGACCACGCGAGTAGGCTCGGTATCTGAGTTGTTATCCGGGTTTGGATCCGGCGTGTCCGAGCTAACCGTTACACTGTTCATGATGTCGATGTCCGATTCAGGCGTCGGGGCTGTGACCGTAATCAGGATTGGCGGTGCATCCCCGACAGGCAGACTGGGTCGGGTACAGGTCACGACGCCGGCGGCCTCACCGCAAGTCCAGCCGTCGCCGGCGACGCCCTCGAACGTCACCTCGGCCGGCAACGTGTCCACGACTTCTACCGCTTCGGCCGTGTTAGGTCCCGCATTACTGGCTACCAGCGTGTACGTGAGCAGTGCTCCGCCATCAACCGGGTCTGGATCATCTGTCTTGACCACCGACAGATCGGCCTGGCGTATGACCTCGGTCTCCTCGGTCGCCATGTTGTTATCGGGGTTTGGATCCTCTTCGTTGCCCGACACCTCGGCCGAGTTAGTCAGCATCGTCCCGTGGGCCGTCGCGGGATCGACGGTGACCACAACCTCAATGGTCGCCGAGGCATCCACGGCCAGGTCTCCCAGGTCGCAAGTGATGGCACCGGCCACTTCGCTGCAAGTCCCCTGACTCGGCGTGGCCGATACGAACGCGACTTCCGCCGGCAGGGCATCGGCCAGCGTCACGCCCGTGGCGTCCGACGGACCGTTGTTGGTGACAGTCAGGGTGTAGGTCAGGTTGTCGCCGGCCAGCACCGGATCCGGCGAGTCTGTCTTGGTCACGGCCAGGTCAGCCTCCTGTCGGATGACCTCCGTCTCCTCGGTCGCCGTGTTGTTGGACAGGTCGGGGTCCACCTCGTTGCCTGACACCTCAGCCGAGTTGGTGAGGATCGTCCCGTGGGCTGTTGCGGGATCGACCGTAACCACCACCTCGATGGTCGCCGAAGCGTCCACAGCCAGATTGCCCAGGTCGCAGGTGATGGTGCCGGCCGCTTCGCTGCAGCTCCCCTGGCTCGGTGTGGCGGAATCAAAGCTCGTCTCCGGCGGCAGGGTGTCCGTCAGTGTCACCCCCGTGGCGTCCGACGGGCCGTTGTTGGTCACGGTCAAATTGTAGGTCAGGCTAGCGCCGGCCAGGACCGGGTCCGGCGAGTCTGTCTTGGTGACGGCCAGGTCCGCCTCGGCCGTCGGCGCGAAGACCGATCCGCAGACAGCGACGGATGACGCATCCCCCAGGTTGCCCACGACGCTGTCAATAACGCCGGCGCTAATATCCAGCGTAACCAGGTTCTTGGAGTTGATATTGACCGTGTACCAGATACCTGCCGGCGAGCGGACCACCGTGCATCCCATGAAGGCCTGATCGGGAGGCTCTACCAGGCCCGTATCGGCACTCAAAACTGTGGTAGAGGCATCCGATGGGTTGGTCTCCAACAGCAGGTTCGGGATTTCGACTCCCTTGACAGCTCCGACTGAGAAGAAGGTGGAGGTGTTGGGATCCCATTCCAGACTGGATGTGGAGAACCCGGTGTCGCCTATCAGGGTAACGGCTCCCGTCGCCGTGTCCACTGTGGTCAATCTGCCGCTGGGTCCTTCTACCACGTAGATCTGCCCATCCGCGCCAAAAGCAATGCCGCGTCCTTCAAATGGTCGCTCGGTCTCCACCACCTTGCGGGCGGTCCCTGTCACCGGGTCCACCACGACGATGAAGTCTGTACCCGTCGTGTTGTCTCGCAACAAGCCGAACAGACTGCCGGCAGCGATGGGCACATCGCCCGGCCCTGGAACGAGCATGTCAGACCGGGCCAGCGCTGCCATACCGGAATCAAAGCCGGTCGGACCAACAACTGTTGCCAGACCGGTCGCTGTATTGATCTCGACTATCGTGTGGTTGATGTTGTCATGCCCAAAGAGGGCCCAGCCAGAGGGCTCCTGCGCACTTGCCGATGATGTGATTGCCACAGCTAACATCAGTAAGATCACAAGACCCAGCATCATGGATTTTGCCAATTTTGGCTTCATCGCTTACCTCCTCGCCTTTCTTGGAAGGCTTAATGTGTAACTGCCTCAGTCAGGGGCAGCCCAGAATGTGGCGCACACACACAGCGTGTGTGGCCGGCAGTGGACTGAGGAACTAAACCTCAGGGACAGGCAGCCAGATTCAGGGGGACCAAATCAGTATACCAGACACACGGCTATTTGTCAAATACTTAGTCTACAATTTTACACATATCTAACACTTGTATAGCATAGGGTTTACAAATTTGCGAGATACTTGCCAATGAACAGTAACCGGTAAACAGTGAACAGTGATCAGTATTCAGTGCCGGAGTTCTGATTTCCGTTCACTGTTCACTGATCACTGTCCCCGGACCATTAAGGAGGACCTGATGTTCACCAAAACTTCTGCCCCACCGCTGACCCGCCGGCAGTTCCTGAAAGCCGCCGGCGGCCTGAGTGCTGTCGTGGCACTCACCGATCTGCCCTTGGCGCCTCAACCCGTGGATGCTGCCAGGGTGGCGGTCGGACAATCGGTGGTTTCGCTTCATGAGGTGATCAGTGACGATCCGGTGGCGCATGTCGTCAGGCGACTGACCTTCGGCCCCACGCCTGAA
>JBHHXF010000592.1:0-2776 GCA_046756905.1 Anaerolineae bacterium
ATGGCGACCAGCACTTCGCCTCGTGTATTCATACCCAGCCAATATTATCCCACACCCATAGTCCTACGTCAACCTGAGCGTGCGGAGATTGCCGGCCGGCCATCACCCCCACACGGAACCACTCCCTCACCCCCCACGTCTCCTCCTGCAACCGCCGCTCTCACAACCTGCTCATTCTCAAGAGCGCCACCGAGGCTACGCAATACCCAATACCCAATACCTAATCACCCTCCCCCCCGGTTTGGTGCATCATTCCGCGTGATGTATAATCCGCAGCCGGGTGGCAGGAGTGTTGAAATTCATGAACCTTTCTTGTCGAAAACTTGCGCTCGTCCTGGCAGTCCTCGCGTTCACCGCCCTCGGCTGCCGGCCTTCTGAAACCGACCCGCCGACACCTGGGCCGGCGCCGGCATCAGACGTGAGTCCACGAGCGCCACAGCCCATCATCGTCACCCTCACCCCGCAGCCACCCAGGCCCTCAGCCAGGGCGCAGCAACGTCCTTCGCCTGCGCCGGAGGCAACCGCCACGCCGTCACCGCTCCCTCCATCGCCGTCCCCCACCATCGACATCCAGGACTGGCACCAGGCTTTCGCATTCCAACGCAACGGCGACTACGACCGCGCCATCCAGGGCTACCGCGCCCTACTCGCCGGCAACCCATCCGACGACGACACCCGCACCATCCGCTTTCACCTGGGCGAAACCTACTTGCTGAATGACGATCCAGCGTCAGCAACCAAGGTCTTGTCCAGCTACGTGGTCAGCTACCCCGACGATGCCACCGCCTGGTTCCTGCTGGGCCGGGCGCAGGAGGCGCTGGAGGACTGGGCCGGCACCATCAATGCCTTCCGGGCCTACCGCCAGCTCGACGACACCCTGGCCGATTATGCCGGCCTGCGCATCGCCAGGGCACTGGAGGCCCTGGAGCGCACTGACGAGGCCGCCAGCGAATACGAAACCGTCGCTCAGAAAACGCCGGATAACAGGCTGGCCGCGACTGCCCTCGAACGTCTGGCCGAGATCGCCCTGGCACAGAACGACGTCCCTGCGGCTGCCGCGCGGTACGCCCAGGCAGCCGGCCATGCACCGGAGCCGGCTGAGAAGGCTCGGCTGTTGGGACTGGCCGGTACCAGCTACCTGGCCGCCGGCCAACAGACTGAGGCGGTGCGAATCCTCCAGCAGGTCGTCGATCAGTACACGGCCACAGGCAGCGCGTACATGGCCCTGGGCGAGCTTCTGTTGCTGGACAGCCCGGTGAACTTGCGGACTCAGGGCCTGGTATACTACCACAACAGCGACCATCGAGCCGCCGTCAATGTGCTGACGCGCTATCTGGTGAGAGAGCCGGCTCCCCTGGGGGACACGCTGTACTATCTCGGTCGCAGCCACGAGGGGCTGGGGCGCTGGTCGTCCGCCATCAACGCTTATGACCAACTGATCAAGAATTACCCGGGCAATGAGCGGTATGGCGCGGCCTGGGTGCGCAAGGCCCGGGCGCAGCGACGACTGGGCAACGCCGACACAGCGATTTCCACCTTCCGCGAATTCGCCCGCACGAACCCTGGCGACTCTCTGGCCGATAACGCCCTGTGGGAAGCAGCGCGCGCGCTGGAGGGCCTGGGCCGGCGAACAGAGGCCGCCGAAATCTACCGCACCATCGTCGAACAGTATCCGCACGGCGATGTGGGCGCAGAGGCCGGCTTCCGGGCCGGTATCTTGCCCTACCTGGACGGCGACTACGCGGCTGCCCGAAAGGCGTGGCAACTAGCTGCCGGTCGCGCCAAAACCGCCGAGGTTCGCGCCCGCGCCCTGCTCTGGGCCGGCAAGGCCGCGCTGGCGCTGGATGACACCGACGCGGCCGCCGAGGACTTCGCCACCGCCGCCCGAATCGCACCGCTGAGTTTCGACGGGTTACGGGCTCGAGTGCTCCTCAGCGAACAGGGACGCCAGGCGGTTGAGACGCCGGCTGTGGCCCGCCGCAGCATCTCCTCCTGGCTCGGGGTAACGAATGACGGCCTGACCGAGATCGACCGCCGGCTCCAGGCTGACCATCGTTATGAGCGGGGACAGGCCCTGCTGGACGTCGGCCTGCGGGAGGAGGGGCTGGCGGAGCTGAAGGCGCTGCGCGATCTGTCATGGAGATTGCCGGCCCACCTGGCACGTCTGGCCGTGCTGCTCGACGAGCCGAGGAGCCGGCACCTGTCCATTTCCTGTGCTGAACGCGCGCTCATCCTGACCGGCATGTCGCCGCTCGAAGCTCCGGCGGAGATCGCACACCTGGCCTATCCGGTTGACTATGCCGAACTCGTCAGGGGCGAAGCGGACCGCGACGGGCTAGACCCACGATTGCTGGCAGCGCTCATCCGCCAGGAAAGCCGCTTCAACCCGACGGCGAAGTCCTATGCGGATGCTCGCGGTCTCACGCAGGTCATCCCATCGACCGGAATGTTCATCGCCGGCAAGCTGGGCGTGCGTGACTTCGATGTTGAGACGCTGTACCGACCGTACCGCAGCATCGAGTTTGGCGCCTGGTACCTGGGCCAGCAGTTGGCCGACTTCGACGATCCGATTCTGGCGCTGGCGGCGTACAATGGCGGCCCTGGCAATGGCCGGCGCTGGCAGAGCCTGACCAGCGACCTGGACATGCTCGTGGCCTCGATCCACCTGGATCAGACGAAGGAGTACGTCCGTCGGACCATGGAGCAGTACGTGGTTTACCAGGCACTGTACGATGAGCAGTTGTCTGTGATCAGTGATCAGTGATCAGTAAACAGT
>JBHHXF010000593.1:0-2776 GCA_046756905.1 Anaerolineae bacterium
AGCGGCTCGCGGGCCGGCTCCTGGCGGAACCACCAGCAGTCGAAGCAGATCCAGGGATCGTCGGTGTCGGTGAACGTGTAGCGGCCGCCCCACGGCGGCTTGAAGGTGTAGGTCTCGGCCAGCACGTTCCACTCGACGGGCGCGCCGGCCACCGGGCCACCGAAGAAGTAGTTGACGTTGACGGTGGCCTGGATGTCCTGACCCTTCAAGATTTCATCTGTGCCCGGATCGACCGATACCTCGAACTCCGGCGGTCGATACGCAGCCACCTGGAAGTTGGCGCCGAAGTTTCGGTCCTGGAACTGCACGTTGATGTTGTAATAGCCGAGGGATGCGCCGTCGCTGAGCGACAGTTCGGTGTTGAACGTGCCGGCCTCGCCCACATCCACCAGTTGGTTGTAGATTTCCTCGTAGCTGGCATCGCGCACGCTGACGCGCACCCGACCAGCAGCAGGCAGCGTGTAACTGACATCATCGTCGGCCCGAATGACACCTTTGATGTACACGGTCTGGCCCGGGCGGTAGATGGGCCGGTCGGTGTAGACGTGCACACGGAAGTCTGACCAGCCTGCGCCGCCTTGCAGTCCAAACTCCCACGGAGATGTGCCCCGACTCCACTCAGCGGAGCCGGCGGTGAAGGGCTTGTCGCTGTAGACGAGAAGCGATCCCTGGTAGCCCGAAGACAGATCGAGCCTGGCGACGCCGGCGGAGTCCGTCGTGACACTGCCCAGACGGGCGCCGTCGTAGTTGGAGAAGGCGAGCGCCAGACCGGGCACGGGGTCGCCGGTTGCCAGGTCTGTCGCCCATGCCAGAGCGTCTCGTGGGCCGGCTTTCACAGTCAGGTTGATGTGGGACACCACCATCAGGTGCCGCCGGCCCCAATAATTCCGCTTGTCAAGCCCCGGCGCGTCGGTGTCCAGCAGGTAGACGCCGGGTTCAAGCCGGCCGCCACCCTCCACCAAATCGACAGCGGTAAAACTACGCTTGTTCAGCGGCGCTTCCAACGGGAGCTCCCACCGGCGGACCAGGGTTGCATTGGCCGGCATCTTCTCGACCACACGATACGGCGATTGGAGAAAATATTCACTGCTAAGCCGATACAGCCGCAGATTGATGCGATTCACGTTCACATAAGCCACGTACAAACGCGCTGGATCGTACGCATTGTAGGTCCCCACGATGTCGGGGACATGCAGCCGATAGTCCGGCTCCAGCGGCGCGGTCCGGAAACGCACCGTCCGACCATCTTCGATCTTGTTTCCGTAGGGGTCGGCGATTCCAGGCTCGATGCGAACCTCGTAGTCTGTGGATGGCTCGGCGCCAAAACTGAAGAAGAAGCTGTTGTCCCACTGACTGTAGTAGGTGTACACCTCCGTCGGGGTAATGGGCGGTGTCATCGAGATATTCGGCATGACGGTGGTCGGATCAATGGGCGCGTTGAACAGGATGCGGAACCCGGTGCGCGATGGCGCGTTCTTCTCACCATCCCGAGGCTCGGTATCCACGATGCGCGGCAGAGGGACGGTGGTAAAGCGCCAGGTATAGGGATCGGACATGCCGGCCCCGCCCGCCGCCGAGGTGACGCCCGGCGCGACGGTGACCTGGTAGGTCGTGTTGAAGGCCAGGCGCTGGTCGGGCGTGAAGGTGAGGGTATCGCCGTCCACTTCGATCTTGCCGGCCACGTTCTGCAAGCTGAAAGCCGCCCCCGCCGACTCAGCGTCGATGGGCTGGTTGAACTGCACGCTGATGCTGGTGTCTACGTCCACCAGTGTGGCGTCATCTGCCGGCTGGACCCACACGACCTTCGGGAGCTCCGTCGCAAAGCGCCAGGTGAAGTCGTCCGGCAGCAGCGCATCGCCGGCCGCGTCGGTCAGGCCGGCCTTCACGCGGGCCGTGTAGGTGGCGCCGCCGGCCAGCGGCTCGCCCGGCCTGAAGATGTAGATGGAGGTGTTCAGCCATTCGCCCTCGCCGGCTATGGGGGGGTCGAATTCCAGAGGCTGCAACTGATTGCGTATTGCGTATTGCGTATTGCGTATTGCGGAAGAGGAATCTGCAATCTGAGATCTGAAATCTGAAATGGAAGCCAGCGGAACGACCGGCCGGTTGAACATCACGGTGATGGTGCTGTCGGTCTCGACGCCGGTCGTGCCATCAGCGGGGATGACCTGGGCGACTTCCAGGAAGCCGGTGGTGAAGAAGCGAAAGACGTAGGGCGCTGCCAGCGGCGTCCCATCGGGGTCGGTGGCATCCTGGGTCAGCACGGCGTCGTAGGCGGTGTTACGGGCCAGGGGCTGGGCCGGCCGGAAGCGTACGGTTCGGGCATCGGGCCACGATGTCTCGCCGGCCACGGCCTTCCCGCCGGCGGCCTGGAGCCTGAAGGCCGCCTCGACCGCCTTGGCCTGCATCGGCCGGTCGAAGACAATCTCGACCGCGCCGTCGGGCCGCAGGGTGGCGCCGCGGGCCGGCGCGCGGTCCACGACGATGGGAGAAACCACGTTCTCACCCATGGGTCTGTACTCCACGCGCGGCGGAGGTGGCAAGGGAGTGGACGTAGGGCCGGCGGTCGCCGTGATTAGCGGCGTCGGTGTGTCGAGAGGCTGGACGGGCGGCGTGGGCGTCTCCTCGGACGCGCAACTGAGGAGGCCGGCGGTGAGCAGTAGAGCCAGGATCGTCAGCAGGATCAGTCGAATGTGGGTCATGTGTGTGTTCTCCAAAATAGCGGTTGCCCGGGTCCTTCCCTCGCGGTAGGGGCGTGGGCGCGGGGAAGGCCGGCTGT
>JBHHXF010000594.1:0-2767 GCA_046756905.1 Anaerolineae bacterium
ACCTGGAGGCCGGCCCCGTCAATGGTGGACCGCTCTCGAATCTGGGGCGCTGATCGCCAGTTGACCTGGCTCAAGAGCAGGTCCAGCGGACCTTCACGCGCAGTTTGCCCGCGAAGTCGTTCCAGCCATGACAGTGCTGGTGGCCCCACCGTCTGCAAAGTCTGGGCGTCATCTCGCGTTTGCGTCTCGACGGGCTGGCCCAGAAGCGCTGCCAGGGCCGCATCCGGCATGTCCGGGCTGGCGATGAGGAGGAGACCGGCGCCACCCCGTACAGCGTCGGCGATCTGGGACACGGGTGCCCCGTCCAGCCGGCTGCCGTTCAACACAATCACCTGCGCCGCAGCGAGCCGTTCGGTTTTCATCAGCGACGGGGCAAGTTCCAGCGCCCGCTCGACCGCACCCGAGGGGCCGATGTAGTGGACGGTGATCGGTGGTTCGTCGGCGTGGGCGATGGCCGGCGCCATGAGGAGGAGCAGGAGGAGAATGGAAAGGGGAGAATGGAAAACGGAAGACAGAGCACGGAGAGTGGAAGTCCAACTTCCAAACCCTCTTGCCCAATCTCCAATCTCCAGTATCCAATCTCCAGTATCCAATCTCCACTCTCTCCCGCTCATGGCCGGCGGCGTTTCTGCAAACAGCACTGCTTGTACTTCTTGCCGCTGCCGCAGGGACACGGGTCGTTGCGCCCGACGCCCTCGTAGGCTGTCGGTTCTGGCACGGGTGGCGGCGTCATGCGGCGTTTCACAGGGACATCGGCCAGCTCTGGGATCAGTTGATAGGCCAGGTCAACTATGGAGCTGTCAGAGCTAGCGCCAAATGGCAGATGCAGTGCCTCCCAGAACGCCTCCAACACCTGAGGACTGACTTCGGATTGGCGCTCCCGCTGTTCCGCCGTCCTGGCCCATTCAAGCGCCTTGGGAAAATGCTCCCGCATACCGTGGGCATCCCCGATTTCGTCCAGCAGCATCAGCCCCCGCTCAATGGCCTCTTCTGCCAGGCCGGCCATCCCGATGTCGGGCAGGCTCAAGCCCAACTGGTTGTATGTCCAGACGTCGGACGGGTCGTGCTGCAGAATCTCAGTCCAGAACTCAAGCCCGCGGTCGATCTGGTCAGCTCGCATGAGGAACCTGGCATAATCTCGTAAGAACTCATCAGCACTTTCGGCGCCGTTGTGCGCGATGTTGTGAGCCAGACCGCGTCGCAGGTAGTCAAAGCCCGGCGCATGTTCCCCCTTCCACACATACCTTTGAGCCACCTGGTAGTAGATTTCTTCGTACCACAGGGTGATGCCGGCCTCTGGACGCTCCAGAATCCGTTCATGTGTGCCCCAGGCCAGGTCCGTTTCATCAGCAACGAAGTATCTCTCGATCAGAATCGCCAGCCCCCAGTCGCTCAGCGTGTCCAGGTCCATGTCCGCCAGTTCCTCAGCCGGCAGCACCGCGATCCGATCTCCCTCAATCGTTTCTTCGGCGATGGCGACGATCTCCCACGGCTCGCGATTGGGGGCTGTTTTCGACAGGTCACGGCCCTGGCGGTAATCGATCTGGGCCTGGTGAATCAGCCCGGCCTTGATGTCGGCATATCGACTCATTGCGTGCATGGTGAAATGGACTCCAGGTCTCAGGTGTCGGTTTGCTCGGCGCTCGCTGTGGCGAGGGTATCGCGCCAAACCGCGGAAAGCAAAGGACACGCGGCGAGTTCGGCTGCGCTTTCTGGATCGTCGCGCCGGCGGTGCATGATTTCAGTGGACCGAGCAACGCTCCACCGGGGGAAATGTCGTTCGAGCAAAACCACCGGCTGGCCCGCTTCCACGTGGCCCTCCACCAGGACGCGGAGGTACCAGCCGGTGCGGCCGGTCGCTCGCACCCGCGCCGTCAGGTCCTTGATCCGCCATCGCCGCGCGATCTTCCAGCACGGCTGGCGCGGCTGCGAGACCTGGACCCGCGCATCCCCAATCGAGTAGATGTCCCCGATGCAGACAGACTCTTCGGTGAGTCCGGAGATGGTGAAGTTCTCGGCGAATGCGCCGTACGGCAGATCAGGACGCTTCAACTCGGTGCGCCAGGCAACATAATGGGCAGCGGAGTAGGCCAACACCGCCTTGTCCAGCCCGCCATGGTTCTCGCGGTCCGCCTGCCCATCGCCGGCCAGATTTGTCCGCCCCAGCCAGACGGGCCCTTCCACCAGCTCCTTGTAGAAGCTTGTGAACCAGGGGCGGTCCATCGGGTCAGCGGCACCTTCAACTCCGAAGTGCTGGGGGCGTCCGACCTGGATGGAGAGCAAGTGAGGGTCGTTCATGGCCGGCGATTGTACCACGCGGCAGCGCGCGGGTCAAGCCGGCATCAGTAACCAGTTGCCAGTGATCAGAATCTGATCGCTGGCTACTTGCGTCGCCAGCCGGCACTGCCGTGGCTGTGGGTTCGGCTGTGGGCGTCGGGGGTTCCGGTGTCTCTGTTGGTGCGGTCGTGGGCGGTGGGGGCAGGGGTGTCTGCGTTGGCACGGCTGTCGGCGATGTGGGTGGGAGCGTTTGGGTTGGGGTCGCGGTTGGCGGTGGGATGGCCGGCGCCGTGCAGGCGCTGAACAGCAGGCCGGCCAACAGGGCAGCAATGAAGGCCACGGACTGATCCAATCTATGCATGTTTACACTCCCCGTAGCTCTATTCACCCTCCCGCAGGTTCGAAGCTTCTCTGGCCGAGAATCGCTGCTGCAGGGCCGTTTTTCGGATGCAAAACCACTGCGCATCGCAACCTGCGGGAGGGTGGCTGA
>JBHHXF010000595.1:0-2763 GCA_046756905.1 Anaerolineae bacterium
AAGAATCCTCAGCAAGCCATACGTGCCCAGCATCAGGAACATGACACACAGGGCAAACATCCGAGTAATCTGTGAGTAGTAGATCAGCGGGGGTGCGATTGTCAGGTAAAGCGCTGTCAGAAGACCGACTCCCTTTCCGCGCCAATGCCGGCCAGCGTGGTACCCCAGCGGTACTGTCAGTACGCCGGCCATCACAGATAGAAATCGCGTCACGAACTCATGCCGCCCGAAGGTCAACCATCCTTTGAGTAGAACGTAATAAAGCGGCGGATGGACATCCAGCGCCGTGATTCGGGCGATCTCGCTCAGGGGCAGCCGGCCTAACCCAATGCTCCAACCTTCGTCCCACAACAGCGGCGGGCTTCCCAGGTGGTAAACGCGCAGCCCGAAGGCTGCCAGAGTAAGGCCAGCCAGAATCGAGGTTGGTCTCTTCATCTCAGCCTCCATTATGGTACGATTGAACGCAGCGGTCAACCCAGGGTCGACTTGACCCTCTCCCTGCTTTGATTAGAATTGTAGGCCGCTTTGGAAGTGCCAGTCACATTAACGCTCACTCGACGAGAACTGGGGCGAAAGAGACAAATCATCTAGAATCTGCAAGGAGGAACACATGCGGCTATCCCGGTGGGTACTGCTGAGCCTGTTTATCGGGCTCTTGATTGCCCCCCTGACAGTTTCTGCCGAACCCGCAACAGAACGACGTCAGGCCAACATCTCGTTAAGCGTCGATTCATCCAACCGTCTCCAGGCCGTTTGTGCCGGCAACCGACTGGTTAACGGTGACTTTGAGGGCGGTTTCAGCGACCGTGGTCGCGGCGAGGTCTCGGTGGCGAACGGCTGGAATCCCTGGTTTTTTGACCAACCCGGCACTGGCGGCCTCAACTACATACCGGAGTACAAACCCGAAGACGCCCAACGCTTCGGCTCTCGTCGCGTACACGGTGGGCGATTCTCCCAGAAGTGGTTCACCACATATGCGACCCACACCGCCGGCATCTTCCAGCAGGTCAGTGGCGTTCCGGTGGGCAGCCGGCTCACACTATCGGCCTGGGTTCAGGTCTGGTCCAACGACTCCGACAATACAGATAAATCTGAGGAGCCGGGGAACTACCGCGTGTCTATTGGGATCGATCCATTTGGCGGCACTGACTACAACAGCGAAAACATCGTCTGGTCCGAGTTCAACACCTTTGCCTACGACGCTTACAAGCAACTGAATGTGGGGACCGTCGCCCGGGGCAATGTGGTGACGGTCTATCTACGAGGTGTGCCGGAGTTTCGCGTCAAGCACAATGACTCGTATTGGGACGATGTATGTCTGATCGCCATTGTGCCAACCAATACACCAGCCCCACCCACGAACACGCCCGTCCCAACCAACACACCCACGATTACACCATCGCCCACCATCACTCCCAGCTCAACACCGACAGAGACGCCCACCAACACACTCACGCCAACCAACACGCCGACCAACACGCTCACCCCGACCAACACGGTCACGGTGACGGCTCTGCCGACGGCAACATTCACCCCCACCCCAACCCCGCCCTCCACAATGACGCGCCTCACGACGGCGGCGACGAGCAACAGCGTAATCGGCATAGTTGTGCTACTGGCGACTGCCGGCGTGTTCGCGCTGCTCTACGCTGCCGGCATCCGTCCCAGGGGCTAGGTGTTGGATATTGGATATTGGGTATTGGGTATTGGAAGATGGCAAGTGGAAGATGGAGGATGAAGAAGAGAGGATGGGTCCCGTCGCTCCCTATCCATTCCTCAATATCCAATATCCAATATCCAATATCCAATATCCATCTTCCAATCTCCAATCCCTGGACCGGGACAGGTCTCCAATCTCCAATCTCCATCCTCCTCCTAACCCTCCCTGCCTGGCTCCCGCTGCTCCTTGACCCAGGGTTGATAAACACCCGAGCCGGCGGGGACAGCCCGTTTCTCCTCCAGCGGGTGTACGAGATGAGTGTGGCGCTGCAAGGCGGCCATTTTCCGGCTCGTTGGATGCCGGACGCGTCCATGGGCTTTGGCTACCCGTTCTGGAACTACTACGCGCCCCTGGCTTTCTACATTGCTGCCACGTTTCACTTGATCGGCTTGAGCATTGTCAACGCCATCAAGCTGACCCAGATTCTCGGCTTCCTAGGTGCAGGCGCCGGCATGTACCTCTTGGCCGACGACATCTTCGACAGCCGGCCAGCAGCTTGGCTGGCCACCGCTGCGTACACCTATGCCCCCTTCCACCTGGTCAACATCTACGTGCGCGGCGACTCGCTGGGTGAGTTCGTCGCTTTCGCCTTCTACCCACTTCTCTTCCTGGGGCTTCGCCGGCTGCGAGCGCGGCCAGGGCCGGGGCCGGCAGCTTTCACAGCTATAGTCTACGCCGGCCTGATCTTGTCCCACAATATCTCAGCCCTAATTTTCACACCCTTCGCCATCGCCTACGCCTACCTCCTTCACGTTTCACGTTTCACGTCTCACGTTTCACGCCCCGCATTGTCTCATCGACGGCATTTGCCCTGGACCGCTGTTGCATTTGTGCTGGGCCTCGCCCTGAGCGCCTTCTACTGGACGCCGGCCTTGCTGGAGCAGGACGCCGTCCAACTCGCAGGCAATCTGACCGGCTATTTCCACTACGCCGGCCACTTCCGAGGTACCAACCTGGTCCAACCGACCCTGCTCTTCAACTTCGATGTTGACGCAGCCGGCACTCCCTTCGCCATGGGCCTCATCCAAACCATCCTCGGCCTG
>JBHHXF010000596.1:0-2758 GCA_046756905.1 Anaerolineae bacterium
AACAATACGCTTGTAAGTGGAGATGATCATGACCAACCTCACCATCACCATCACAGAAGAACGTTTGTTACAGTTGAAAGAGAAAGCTGAGCATCTCGGCGTTACACCTGAGGAGTTGGTGTGCGTCAGCATTGAAGAAATGCTCACCCGGCCAGAAGAGGCTTTCGAACAAGCAGTGGAGTACGTTCTAACGAAGAATGCCGATCTCTACCGGCGGCTGGCGGCATGATTCGTTATGCGGTATCTCACCCTCAGCGAGGTGCTCGATTTGTACCGGCTGGTCATGGAACAGTCGGGGGGCGCGATGGGCATTCGCGATTTGGGTGCATTGGAGTCAGCTTTGGCCCAGCCTCGAATGACATTAAGGCGGTTCCAGAAATTAAACTATCCCAACTGCTCCCGCCGGATTGCCAAATCCGGCGGGCCTGGCCTGGATTTGGCAATCCAGGCCGAGCGAAGTGGGGCAATTATCTTCCTGGAAACGCCTAACGTCCCACGATGCCGTTTGATGAGGTTGCGGCGACGCTGTTTGATGAATAGAATGGGTGACAAACCGAACTTTCCAAAGAGCGAGTCGCTGAGGACCCACGATGTGTGGGAGGATTATCTATCTCTCAAACGTGCCCTGGCCGACCACGATGAAGTAGTGGCATCCGTACCGGTCTCATCTGGTACGCTGACGCTCGTGCAGGAATTGATTGAAGCCGGTGTGTGTCAGAGTGAGGCTGAAGTGATTAGCCGTGCAGTCCGGTCTTTCTTTGTAGCCGCGTTCCCGCGTGAGCCGGAGCGCCAGCGTGTGTTGCAGGAGGCAACAGCCGAGTATCGGACTCGCTGATCCGCCTTGACTGTCCCCCCACTAATCGCCTGAGCCAGGCCATGAACCAACTCCCAACAACAGCCGGCGTCGTCATCATCGGCGGTGGGGTGATGGGGACGAGTATCGCCTATCACCTGGCTGCGCGGGGCTGCACTGACGTCGTTCTGCTCGAAAAGGCCGAGTTCTTCGGCGCCGGCGCGACCGGCCAGTGCGCCGGCGGCATCCGCCACCAGTTCTCCACTGCGGTCAACGTCGAGCTGTCGAAACGCAGCATCCAGATGCTGGAGCGTTTCCCCGAGGAGATGGGCCAGGAAGTCGATCTGAACTTCTGCGGCTACCTGTTCCTGCTGGACAACGAGGCCGACATGGCCACCTTCCGCCGCAACGTGGAACTCCAGCATCAGCACGGCGTCGAAACCCAACTGCTGGGCGTGGATGACATTGCCCGGCTGGCCCCCCAGGTCAACCTGGATGGCATCATCGGCGGCACGTTCTACGAGCACGATGGGCTGGCGGATCCGGCCGGCGTCGTCCAGGGCTACGTGAAACAGGCCCGCCGCCTGGGGGCTACGCTGCTGACAGAGACGCCGGCCACCGACATCCGCATCGAATCCGGCCGCGTGCGCGCAGTCAGCACGCCCCACGGCGAAATCGCGACCCCGACGGTGGTGATCGCTGCCGGCCCGTGGTCGGGGGATGTGGGGAAGCTGGCCGGCATCGACCTGCCGGTGCAGCCCATTCGCCGCCAGATCGCCACCACACGCCCCATCCAGGGCATCACTCGCGACTTCCCCTTTGTGATCGACTTCGCCCGCTCTCTCTACTTCCACTACGAGGGCGGCGGCATCCTGACCGGCATGTCCAACCCGGACGAGAAGCCAGGGTTCGACATCAGCGTGGACGAAGAGTGGCGGCTGGTGCACTTTGAGAACGCCATCTACCGGCTGCCCCTGCTGGCCGACGCGGAGATTCTGTCGGAGTGGGCCGGCCTGTATGAGGTCACACCCGACGACCAGCCAATTCTGGGCCGGCTGCCCCACGCCGAGGGCCTGATCTCATGCACCGGCTTCAGTGGCCACGGCTTCATGCAAGGCCCCATTTGCGGCCTCCTCATGGCCGAAGAGATTCTCGACGGCCGCGCTCACACCGTCAACATCGACGCCCTGCGCTGGGATCGCTTCGAGGTCAGCCGGGACGTGTCGGAGTACAACGTGGTATGACTTGACAATCACCCGCTTTCCCGCTATAATTCTACCAACCGTTTGGTAGAATCGCCGGCAAGGGAGCTGGGTGAATGCCTCCAACCAAGGATGATGAAATCTTCGACGCGGCTGCCAGTCTGTTCAAGCAGAAAGGGTTCCACGCCACGTCTATGCAGGATATTGCCGACGCCGTCGGTATGCAAAAAGGCAGCCTGTACTACCACATCTCCAGCAAAGAAGAGCTCCTCTTTCGCATCTCCTACTCAGCCATAAGCACTATCACCGAACACCTGGAGGAGATTGCTGCGGCTTCGCTCGCGCCCTTCGAGAAGCTCCGCGCTGCCATCACCAATCACGTCGAGACACTGTGCTACAGGCTTGATCTGATGTCCGTCTTTCTCAAGGAGAGCAACACCCTGACGGCCGACCAGCAAGCCCAGATTTTCGCCTATCGACGCCGCTACGAGGAGCTGTTTCGGGGCATTCTGCGGGAGGGCGTGGAGTCTGGCGAGTTTCGCCCGCTCGACGTTGGTGCAACCTCGGATGCGCTACTCGGCATGCTCAACTGGATGCACCACTGGTATCGGCCCGAGGGCCGGCTGACACCCGAGGAGATCGCCAGGGTGTTCGTCGATCTGGCACTACACGGAATCCTGGCCGACAAGAATCCAGTAATCAGTCATCAGTGATCAGTTATCAGTAACCAGTCAAGACTGATCACCGATTACCGATCACTGAT
>JBHHXF010000597.1:0-2752 GCA_046756905.1 Anaerolineae bacterium
TGCCCATGTTGCCCATCATCCCCATGCCCATGTCGGCATTGGTCAGCAGTTGCTGGACGCCGGCCCACGAGCCGTTGCGGGCGTAGTAGTCGGCCAGCAGGGCCTGCACATCCTGGGCGGCCACCATCTGGCCCTGGAACATGAAGTGCTGGAACTCCTGGGCCGTGGTCCGGTTGGCGACGATCGTCACGACAGCCACTCCCACCAGGACGACGGCCGCGAAGGCGCCCATGAGTTTCACAGCCAGGCTATTCATCGGTCACGCTGCCGGCAAGCTTATAGCCCACGTTCAGTACGGTCTTGATGTAGCGCGGCGTGCGTCCACCCTCCCCCAGCTTCTTGCGGAGGTTCTTGATGTGGACGTCGATGGTGCGATCGTAGCCGGCGTAGGCTTCGCCCTGCAGCCGCTCCAGCAGTTCCAGCCGGCTGAAGGGCCGGCCGGGGTTGGCCATGAGGAGGTGGAGCAGATCGAACTCGGTGGGTGTCAGGTCGAGGAGTTGGTCACCGAGTCGCGCCTCGCGTCGCGTCGGATCCAGAACCAGGTCGCCGGCGTGCAGCGGTCGTTCTTCGGACGTGCGGTCGGCGCGCTCCAGCCGGCGGAGCACGGTTCGCACTCGGGCGACCAACTCGCGGGGGCTGAAGGGCTTGGTGACGTAGTCGTCAGCGCCCAGCTCCAGGCCGATGAGCTTGTCGGTTTCTTCGACGCGGGCGGTGAGCATGATGATGGGGGTGTCTGCCACGACGGGGTCGCGGTCTCGTCGAAGGGCGCGGCAGACGTCCAGGCCGTCCATTTCGGGCAGCATGAGGTCGAGGACGACGAGGTCGGGCTTCTCCTGCCGCGCCATGAACAGGCCGGTTTTGCCGTCGTAAGCCGTCAGCGTCTGGTAGCCGGCCTGCTCCAGGTAGCCTTTGACGACCGCCACGATGTCGCGTTCGTCCTCGACGATCAAGATGCGTTGGGTCATGAGTTTGGGTGCTGGGTATTGGGTATTGCGTAAATTGTACCACAGATTGCGCGCCAGGTTGAACGTGGCGCATATCCCGTCCACAAAATTGGCCAGGACAGCCGGTGGCTGCCCTGGCCAGATAGGGCGGCGTTGTCAGCAGCCGGTCGGGGGTCGGATGGCCAATCCGACCTACTCGTGGTCGAAGGCCTGCACCCCGATGAAGTCGCCGTGCCAGATGTGGTACCAGACAGCGCCGGTGTAGCCGTTGACGCTGAGCATGCCAGCGACCTGGCCGTTCTCCAGGGTGTGGATCGTGTAGTAGCCGTAGAACTCGTCCGCTTCATCGGCGACGGTGGTGCCGGGCAGGTTGGCGTCCAGCCACGTCTGGGCATAGGTTAGCGCCTGCTCAGGGGTCACCGTCATCTCACCGGTCGGGGTTCCCCATTGGCCGCCCATCATGCCACCCATGCCACCCCAGCCGGCCATGTGGCCATACTTGGTGTTCCACATCATGTTCGGTCCGGGTTCGTCTGTCACGGTGCCGGTGTACCGGTTGACCAACAGCTCGAAGGCGTGAATATCCGTGTTTGCTTCCTTGACCTCGGCGTAGAAATTGTTCTCGAACTCCATGACCTCGGCCAGGGCCAGATCTGAGTTACCCAGAGAGTCCACATATTCCCGAGCGCGCTCGGTCGCTTCCTCAATGGTCAGAGGTGTGCCGGTACCCGGATTCCCCCAATCACCGTGGCAGGCCTGAGGGTCCATGGTGCCGTAGCCGCCCATCATACCGCCACCCATCATACCACCACCCATCATGCCGCCCCAGCCGCCGCGGCTCGTGCCGCCCATCATGCCTCGTCCTGAGCCTGTCGAAGGGCCGCCCCAGCTACCGCGGCTCGTGCCGCCAGAACCCCACCCGTGCCAGGGTGTGGCCGGCCCCTGCGCAAAGGCGACCGTGACCAGGCCAGCCAGCGCCAGCAAGCCCACGAGCAGGCCCGTCCCGATGATAAGTGTCCACTTGCGTGATGTCGTCATGCTCTTAAACCTCCTTGTTGAGTGTATGTGTGAACCGGCGCGAAATCGCCGGCTTGCTTTTCATTGCACCCATAGGATACCATGCCGATGTGAAGGCGATGTGAAGAGCGTGTGTGTGTGGGATGTTGATTTGTTGATTTCAACCGCCGGCTGAAGGCCGGCTTTCTTGGGCCATGCTGCGGGGTTAGCCCGATTTCATCGGGCGCTGCCATGTGGACCGGCGACCCTTCGGTCAACTCAGGACGTCGCTTCATCACTGGTTGGGGGGTGGTGGTATTATACGACGCGTATTCGACAAATTGGTATTACGCGGCCCAGATTGCCAAACCCAGGCCGGCCAATGTGAGGATTCCTAACAGCGGTAGGGCGCGGCGGCGTAACGACGGAGCGCTCAGGGCCAACACCAGCCCCCCTTTGGCCAGGGTGTTGGCAGCCGCGGCCAGCAGGACGGCCCGGACGGCCACCTCGTAGGCCACGGTCTCGCCCGCCAGTTGGGCCATCGAAAGGGCAATAGGGTCCACCCCCGTCAGGCCGGCCAGAAAGCTGGCTACATAAACACCGGCATCCCCCAGGGCGATCTGGGCGGCTTTGGTGATCAGCAGCACGGCGCCAAAGAGGAGCCCGAACTGAATCGCCGGCCCAAGGCGGAACGGGTTGGTAAAGCCAGTCGCTTCCTCTTCCCCGTGGCGCACAGCTCGCCAGAGGTACACCCCGCCTCCCACACCCAAACCGGTGAGCAAAGCCATGGGCAGCCACACCTGACCGGCCAG
>JBHHXF010000598.1:0-2752 GCA_046756905.1 Anaerolineae bacterium
TGCGCCTCCAACGCCAACTGCACAATCCGGTCCACCAACATCATCGGGGTCAGGCCGGCCTCGGCTGCCTGGTGAAACATGAAGGACGAAGGCGACATGCCCGACGTCGAGTTAGGGTCTGTGAGCAGGATGCGACCATCCGCTAGAAGAAAGCCATCGATGCGGCTGTATCCGGTGAAGCCAAGGGCCTTGTGAGCCTTGATCGCTTCATCCTGCAAGCGTCGAAGGGTCGGTGCATCGACGCGGGCCGGCGTTATCTTCGGCGAGCGGCCCGGCATGTACTTGTCGTCGTAGGTCAGGTAGGGATTGGTAGTTGTGGTCTCCGTCGGGATGAAGGCCTGTGGCTCCTCGTTGCCGACAATAATGACCGAGAACTCCATGCCATCCAGGAATTCCTCGATCAGCGCGGCGGTGTCCCACTCCGTGGCGGCGGCCAGAGCACCGGGCAGATCGCCGGCCTCCCCAACCACGGATACCCCGATGCTGGATCCTTCGCGCGTCGGCTTCACCACACACGGCAAGCCGATTTCGTCAGTGATGCGCTCGGTGACCGCATCGGGATCGGCCTGCCACTCTCGCTCTGTGACAACGAGTTCGCGCGCGACCTCCAGGCCGGCCTCCTGCAGCAACTGGTGAGCGGTCGGTTTGTCCATGGAGACAGCGCATGGCAGCACGCCGGAGCCGGTATACGGCACATCCAGCAGTTCCAGCAGGCCCTGAATGCATCCATCGTCGCCATATTTGCCGTGCAGGGCGATGAACGCTACGTCAATCAGCTCCTTGAGATCCTCGTAAGGAATGCGCATTGCGTCGTACCCTACACGACTCGAAATGTCGGTAGTCGTATTTTGGATTACCAGTTTGTCTGGCAATTGCCACAAGTGGCCGCGCTGGTCCATGAAAATGGCCAGGCGTTCGTATTTGGACGGGTCCAGGTTGAAATAGACTTGCCGGCCACTGGCCAGCGAAGCTTCTCGCTCCGACGACCGGCCACCGAAAATTACGCCCACTCGGGTCATGAGACACTCCGTGCTGTTTGAATTGGGAAAGTAACCGTTCAGGGGATAGCCAAAAAAGGCCTAAACCCACCCGGATTTGTCATTGCGAGCGGTTTTTGCGAAGCAATCTCCTCCGATGTATGCGGGGGATTGCTTCGTCGCAGAGCCTGTCCTGAGCTTGTCGAAGGGCTCCTCGCAATGACACCCTGTGAACGCTTACTTCGGAAAAAGGGTTCTCCACCTGGTAGCTACCTGCTATTATAGCAGACGTAGCCGGTCCCTGACAAAGTTCCACTGATTCGGGCGTAGGGCCGAGACAGGGTGGATGCTTGTCACGATTGCAAATGAACTTGCTCTCCGACCTGTCTTTTGCTCCCGGACACTTTTGGGGAGGAGCCAGGGATTGGAAATCCCTGGCTGAAACTGAGAAGTGCCCTCAGGCACTTGCCTATGAGCCCCTGAGGGGGCTTTTCAGTTTCAGCCGGCGAAGTCATTCGTCGGCCCGGGGGCTTGCTGAGCCCCGTCATGCAAAGTGTCCGGTAGTGAAACCTGCCTCGCCCCTACGGGGTCATGCAAGAAGATGCGGCATTTGACAACCGGAACATACGTTCGTATAATGAGGTCGGAGGCAATGCGATGGAAGTGGAAGAGAAGGTCAACATCCTGGGTGAGGCAGCGCAGTACGACCTGTGCTCGACCGCCGGCCAACCTCTACCCAATGGCCAGGACCTGGCGCGCTACATCGCCCACGTGCAGCCCTCCCATGGCCGGCCCATGCCGGTCCTGAAAGTGCTGCAAACCAACGCATGCACCAAAGACTGCTACTATTGCCCCTTCCGGGCCGGCCGGCCATTTCGTCGCGAAGCCTTCAGGCCGGATGAGCTGGCCAGCCTGACAGCCCAAATGTATCGCGCGCGTCTCATCAAAGGAGTCTTCCTCAGTTCTGGTGTCGTTGGCAAGGACGACTATACCATGGGCCAAATGATCGCCACGGCCGAGATCCTGCGCCGGAAGCACTATTTCGACGGCTATTTGCACCTGAAGATCATGCCCACCGCCAGCGACGCCGCCATCGAGGTGGCTCTCAGCCTGGCCGACCGCGTATCCATCAATCTCGAAGCGCCCAACGCCGAGCGTCTATCGCGGCTGACCTCGACCAAGGAGATCGAGCAGGATCTCATGGCGCCCCTTCGCCGCGTGAACCAGTTGCTGAGCCAGACCGGGCAGAGGGTCAGCCGGACTACGCAGTTTGTCGTCGGGGCAGCCGGCGAGTCCGACGCGGAGATTCTGACGACGGCGCACGAACTCTATCGCGAGCTGGGGCTGGCGCGAGCTTACTACAGCGCCTTTCGGCCGGTGCCCGACACCCCGCTGGACGGACTGCCGGCGACGAACCCCAAACGCCAGGACCGGCTCTACCAGGCCGATGCGCTGCTTCGCCTCTACGGCTTCGGTGTAGAGGACATTGGGCTGGAGGGAGACGGGAACCTGTCACTGGGTGAAGACCCCAAGCTGAGTTGGGCGCGCCGGCACCCGGAGCAGTTCCCCGTTGAAATCAACACAGCTTCCCGCTCTGTGCTGTTGCGAGTACCCGGTATCGGTCCCCTCACGGCGGACCGGGTCATTCGCTGGCGGCGACGGGGACGTCTGCGGAGTCTGGGCGAGCTGCGGAAGGCCGGCGCTGTCGCCGACCGGGCATCTCCGTTCATCACGCTGGATGGCCGGCGACCGGCGGTGCAGTTATCGTTTTGGGA
>JBHHXF010000599.1:0-2746 GCA_046756905.1 Anaerolineae bacterium
TATTGGGTATTGGATATTGGGTATTGGGTATTGAGTATTCAGTCCGGCGCCAATATCCAATATCCAATATCCAATACCCAATAGCTACTCCGCCACCCTCACCGGCACACTATACGGCGTCAGCCAGTTGCCATCGGGTTTGACCAGCACCAGGCGCAGGGTGTAGGAGCCGGGGTTCAGGCCGCCGGCATGCCACACTTCGAGTTGGCCCTCCTGCACAGGCGTGGTGTGGGTCTCCCCCATGGTGATCCAGGTTGTGGGGGCGGCGGAGTGGGCGAATTCCACCTTGTAGAAGGCGATGTCGTTGGGGCTGAAAAGCGCCGTCCCGGTGATCGGCACGGTGGTGGTGATGAGTTGGCCCGGTGTCGGGAACGCGATGTGCCAGGTCGCGTTGACAGCCGCCGCGCCGATAGCGACGCCCGGCAGGCCGGCCAGCAGCTCTGGCGTGCAGGGATCGGCCGTCACCAGCGGTATGCCATTTTCGGCTGCCCATGCCCGCACTCGCGCGGCCTCCTCTTCGTCGTCACGCGGCGGGTAGAGCGCCTCCACCGTCTGAAGAACGCCGCCGGCCGGCACGCCCCACTGTTCGGTGGCCCGGCAGAAAACGGCGTCGGGCGCGCCCTCGTCGGACGCCTGGACTGGCCGAGGCACCCACGCAACCGACGCCTCATCGTAGACTGTGCCTTTTTCCTCGGGAACCGTTCCGGCAACAAAGAACTCGGTGTGTTTGTGCTGACAGCCACGGCCGGCCCGCAAATCCGAAATGTCGCATATCTCGGCCTCTTCGATGCTGGCCGGCCTTGCGAACGAGTCGCGCAGCGACTCCCCATCGAGCTGGAGAACATCGTGAAGCGATGGGATGCGGAAAATCGACTCCATCATTTCGCGCCACAGCGGCGCTGCGCCGGCAACGCCCGACACCTCCTGCATGGGCGTGTTATCGGCATTGCCGGTCCACACGCCGACAACCAGGTAGGGCGTGTAACCTATAGTCCAGTTGTCGCGAAAATCGGTGGTGGTGCCGGTCTTCACGGCTGCCGGCCGGTCGAGTTGAAGCGGGTTGCTCTGACCGAAGGCCGGCTGTCGGGCCTGGTTGTCAGCCAGGATGTCGGTCACGAGGAACGCGGCCGCCGGGTCCACCACCGGCCTCGGCTCCGGCCGCCGGTACTCGTAGAGCGTCTCGCCGGCGCCATCGACCACTTTCAGAACCGGCGCGGGGGGGACGTAGCCGCCGGCATTGGCCAACGTTGCGTAGGCCGTCGTCAGATCGAGCAGGCTTACCTCGCCGCCGCCCAGCGTCAGCGAGAGGCCGTAGTAGCGATAGGGATCGCGCTGCAACCCCTGGATGCCCATGGCGTGGGCCTTGTCGATCATCGTTTCCAGGCCGATTTGGTTTAACACCTTCACCGCCGGCACGTTGTAGGAGTTGGCCAGGGCCGCGCGCAGCCGCAGCGGGCCGTGAAATCGGTCATCGTAGTTCGTGGGCTGGTAGGTCTGATCGCCTTCCAACGGGAAGGAGGTGGGGATGTCCCACACGATCGTGGCCGGCGTGAGACCCTGATCGAAGGCTGCCGCGTAGGTGATGGGTTTGATGGCCGATCCGGGCTGGCGCGGCCGCAGTGCTATGTTCACCTGACCGTCGATGGAGGCATCACCGTAGTTCACGCTGCCGACCATGGCCAGAATCTGGCCCGTCAGGGGCTGCATGACAACGACGGATGCGTTGGTCAGGTGGTGTTTGTCGCGCAGCGCTGCGACATGGCGGCGAGCGATCTCTTCTGCCAACCGCTGATACCGCAGGTCCAGCGTCGTGGTGACCTGGAGACCGCCCTGCCGCAGGGTATCGCGCCCGAAGGCTTCCTCCAGTACCTGGAGCACGTAGTCCGCGAAGTGTGGAGCCTGTCGGATTCTCTCCGGCTGTTTCAACGTCAGCTCTTCATCGCGGGCAGCGTCGGCCTGGTCCTGGGTGATGTAGCCGGCCTCGACCATCAAGCGCAGGACCTGGGCTTGGCGCTGCCGGGCTGCCTCCAGGTTCTGGTGTGGATCGAGCCGGCTGGGCGCCTGGGGCAGGCCGGCCAGCACGGCGCTCTCGGCCAGCGTCAGCTCTGAAACCGGTTTGTCGAAGTAGGTCTCAGCCGCAGCCGCTGCGCCGTAGGCCCGATGGCCGTAGTAGATCTCGTTCAAGTAGGTTTCCAGAATCTTGTCTTTGGACCACAGTTGAGTGAGGCGCGCGGCGAGTATGGACTCGGCCACTTTGCGCGACATCGTCTGCTGGACACGCTGCTCGTAGGGGAACACGATCAGGCGAACCAGTTGCTGGGTGATGGTGCTGCCGCCACTCACGATCTCGCCGGCCTGGGCGTTTTGCAGGACGGCCCGACCAATGGCGAATGGGTCGATGCCGGGGTTGCTGTAGAATGTTTCGTCTTCGGTGGCAATGGTGGCCTGCTTCAGAGTTTCAGGAATCTCGTCCAGCGGGACCCAGGTGCGCCGGCCTTCGCCGTAGATTTCATCCAGGAGATGTCCTCGGCGGTCGAAGATGCGCGTGGTCTGGAAACTGCGCCGGCTGTCGTAGTTCTCCAGCCGGGCCAGGGCGGCGTCAAGGTTGATTTCCGGTTCCAGGGCGGGGCCGTTCGTCCGTCCCGCCGGCACTGGCGCAGACGCGGTCGGTGATGCCGGCCGGTCTCCCTCGGCGACCGCCGGCCCCGAACAGGCTGTGAGCACCAACAGCAGAGCCATTGGCGCG
>JBHHXF010000600.1:0-2739 GCA_046756905.1 Anaerolineae bacterium
ACGCGGGCCGGCTCGCCCCTCGGCATCCCCAATCCGTTTGATCCCTTCGGCGTGGACCCTGAGCGGTAGTGGGCGGCGCACAGACTTCCGAAGTCTCCCAGACTTCGGAAGTCTACGACCGCTCCAGCTTTTTGTAGACATCCTTGCTGAGGTTGTACATCAGGCAACCTCAGTCACGGTCAACCCCTGCTCGCTCTCATACTCGGCGATCACCTGATCCAAGGGCACCGTGCCCTGTTCGGTGATCCGTTCGTCAGCGTTCGACTTGCATACCATGGGACAGCAGGAGGCGGTCGCCGGTCAGGGGGCTCCCGCCCATACGCGTCAACCTAAAGGCTAGCGACCGCCGGTCGAGCGACGTCCTGACCCTTCGACAAGCTCAGGACAGGCTTTGTCGAAGGGTTGACGCATACGGGCTCCCGCCGGCATCGGCGTACTGCGAGGCGAATACATGGAACACAGCAACCAGAGCTATCAGCATGGGTGACGTCAGGCTGGGCACGTACCAGAAGGGATAGTGCACAGAAAACCTCCTCGTCTAACGTCTCTGTTGCTGCAATAAGCAGGGATGCAGAGGGGCAGAGCTAGGGGGGACAGCGAGGATTGCTCCTGAGCTACTCCACTCCTGCGTACTTCTACCCCTCTGCCGGCCTCCGTGGCTAATTGTAGTCGGGTTGGGTGCGAGATCGGTTACCTTTCGGTCTAAAAGGGGTCCAAAAGGAGAAGGGGTTGAGCGGTTGAGTTCCCCGATTGACAACCTGGATACGCCGTGCTACAATTTAATCGGTTGTACAATCAAAAGACCCTGTTCGGGGAGCTCGGGTAAGCCGGGCTGAGAGGATGGCCGCATTCGCCATCGACCCCATGAACCTGATCTGGGTAATGCCAGCGGAGGGAAAACACTTTCATCAAGGCACACGCAGACGCCGCCCTCCGACGGGCGGCGTTTTTGCATGCCAGGAGATATCATGCACGTACTCATAGTTGCCAACGGGGCGCCATCTGACCTGCCAGCCCGAAAGCGGGTGCCCGAAGCTGATCTGGTTATTGCTGCCGATGGTGGGGCGGCTAATGCCCGCCGGCTGGGCCTGCACCCAGCGGTCATCATCGGTGATATGGATTCCATCGTCCCCGCTGATCGGGCTGAACTCGAGGTCAACGGTGCGCAATTTATCTCTTATCCAGTCAACAAGGATGCAACAGACCTGGAACTGGCCCTGCGCTATGCGATCGAGCACGGTGCACAGGCGATCACTCTCGTTGGCGCCATGGGGGGCCGGCCCGACCAGACCCTGGCGAATGTCTTTCTCCTGACTCTTCCGTTTCTCGATGGCGTGGTGGTGAATCTGAGAAGCAACGGATGGGAGGCATTTTGTGTTCGCCGCACGGTGCAGTTCGGCGGACAACCTGGCGACGTCGTCTCACTCCTTCCCCTCACCCCCAAAGTGGTTGGCGTGAAGACGGCCGGCCTGTTCTGGGCGCTGGACGATGCAACTCTACGGTTCGGTTCCACCCTCGGTATCAGCAACGAGATGACGGGGGCCGTGGCTCAAGTTGTGGTTCGTGAGGGGATTTTACTGGTAGTGCACCTTGTACCGGCAGGCTGACGCTCAAACAGGGACTGGTAAGATGGCATGCGTTTGTATTGCGTACTGCGTACTGCGTAAATGTAGAAAGGGAGGAGCACAATGAAGTACCAATTTCTTGCGATCGTTACCGGCGGGTTAATTGTACTCGCGAGTTGTGCTGCGCCAACGCCGACGGCGCCGGCTGAGCAGCCGGCGGAGCCTACCGCGACGGGGCTACCGGCACCGATGGAGGAGCCACAGCACATCACCCTGATGTCCCACGACAGCTTTGCTGCCAGTGAAGATGTCATCAAGCAGTTCGAGGAGGAGAACAACGCCATCCTGAAACTATTGCCGTCCGGTGACGCCGGCGCGGCCCTGAACCAGGCAATCCTGAGCAAGGAGAACCCACTGGCCGATGTCTTCTTCGGGGTGGATAACACGTTTCTCAGCCGCGCCATCCAGGCTGGCATCTTCGAGCCCTACACCCCCGAGGCCCTAAATAACGTACCCGACCAGCTCATACTGGACCCGGAGCATCGATTGATTCCGGTGGATTACGGTGACGTCTGCCTGAACTACGACAAAACCTGGTTCAAGGATCAGGGCCTGGAGCCGCCGCAGAATCTGGAAGACCTGACGCAGCCGGCCTACAAGGGTTTGTTGGTGGCCGAAAATGCAGCCACCTCATCGCCGGGACTGGCCTTTATGCTAGCGACCGTGGGGAATTTTGGCGAATCGGGTGACTACACCTGGCTGGACTACTGGACCGACCTGCGCGCCAACGATGTGACCATCGTAGATGGCTGGGAGGAAGCCTACTGGGGCCAGTTCACGGCGGCCAGTGATGGTGACAAGCCGCTGGTGGTGTCTTATGCGTCGAGTCCGCCGGCGGAGGTCTACTTCGCTGAAGAGCCGCTGGAGGAAGCCCCCACCGGCGTCGTCACCGGCGATGGCTCCTGCTTCCGTCAGATCGAGTTCATCGGCATCCTGAAGGGTACCCAGCAGCGCGCGCTGGCCGAGAAGTTGATCGACTTCATGCTCAGCAAGACATTCCAGGAGGACATTCCATTGCAGATGTTCGTCTTCCCGGTTAACCAGGACGCGGAGCTGCCCGATGTCTTCGCCAAATTCGCGATCATCCCGCAGAGGCCGGCCGAGGTCAGCCCCG
>JBHHXF010000601.1:0-2735 GCA_046756905.1 Anaerolineae bacterium
CTTCTGGGAAGGGATGTTTGGGGGTTTTCAGACCGAACAGGGCGCAGAAGGCTCATCGCAATCTCTGGTTGCATCGGTGGAGGCGCCAGATGACCAGACCTTCCGCCTTGTGTTGACCAAGCCCTTCGCGCCTCTGCTCCACAATCTGGCGATGAGTGCTTTCGCTATTCTGAATCCAGATGCCGTGATTTCGGAAGGGGTCGAGGTCTACGGCCTGCCGGCCGGCACGCGACCGGTGGGGACCGGGCCTTTCCGATTAATTGACTGGCGCGATGGAGAGGTGGTGCTAGCCGCCAATCCAGCCCATTGGGATGGTCCGCCGGCCCTCAGCCGGCTGGTCTTCCGAACCATCCCGGACAACCGGGCGCGGTTCGCGGCGCTGGAACGGGGCGAAATCGACGGCATGGTCTCGCCTACAACAGAGGATCTGGCGCGGGCCGGCCAGGACCCCCGAATCCAGGTCATCATGGACCCCAAGCCGACAACCACGTTTCTCAACTTCAACCTGGATGGTGAGTTTCTGGGTAAGCGCGCGGTGCGTCTCGCAATAGCTCATGCCATCAACAAGCCGGCGCTGATTCAAGCGGCATTCGGCCCGACCTGGGCGGTCGCTACTCAGATGTTGCCGCCGGCGCTTTGGGGCTACAACGAATCAATTCAGGACTATCCCTACGATCCTGAGCGCGCACGCGAACTCCTGGCATCCGCCGGCCTGACGGATACGTTTGAGGTTGATCTATGGTACCCGGATCTACCTCGACCTTACCTGCCAAATCCACGCGCAGCAGCCGAGGCCATCGCCCGCGACCTGGAAGCGGTGGGGATTTCGGCCACTCTGGACACAGAGCACTGGTCAGCCTATCTTGCAGACCGCAGCTATGGGGCGTTTTCGATGTGGCTGCTGGGCTGGACGGGCTACAATGGCGACCCGGACAGCTTCTTTTTCTACCACTTCGGTGAGGCGACGCCTCGCGCGGGAAATTACGATAACCCAGAACTCCAGGACTCACTTCTCCGAGGACAGGTCATCGGCGATCCGGAAATTCGTGAAGGCATGTATCGGGGAGCGGCCGCTATGATCCACGAGGACATCCCACGGCTGTTTCTGGCCCATCCGCAGGAGCCGCTGTTGTTCTCTTCGCATGTAGTTGGCTTTACGCCGAACCCCGCCGGCCCGGAGGCGTTTGAGAGCGTCAGACTGGACCGGTGATCAGTAATCAGTAATCAGTGATCAGTAATCATCTGACGACGACTGATTACTGGTCACTGATCACTGGTCACTGGTCACTGGTCACAAACACTGGCCGGTGTCTCAGCAGAGATCGGTAAGTCGACGATGAACGCCGCGCCCTTTCCTTCGGTGCTCTCCACCCAAATCGTTCCCCCGTGAGATTCGATGATACCCTGACACAGACTGAGCCCCAGGCCAACGCCCTCGCCCACTCCCTTCGTCGTGAAGAATGGATCAAAAATCTGTGAGATGTGGTCTCTGGGGATCCCGGGCCCTGTGTCACTGATCGTGACACGAACAAAATCAGTGATACGTTCGGAACTCACATCCAGCGTGCCGCCCCCATATGGTGACATAGCCTGACATGCATTTGTCAGGATGTTATCCCACACCAGCTTCAGTTGGTGAGCATTCGCCCAAATCGGGGGGAGTTCAGGCTCGAGTGAAACTTCTATCGACACGCTGTTTCGCCGGGCGCGATTCGATACATGGTCCAGTGATTCCTCTAAGGTTTCATTGAGGTCTGTTTCAGAGCGAACAGGGCTATCCTGACGGGCGAAAGCCAGCAGATCCTGTACGATGCGTCGTGCTCGTAGCGCGCCGCGAATGATGCTGTCAAGATCTTCCTGCAACGCCTCGTCTTCTGCTTCTTCTCGCAACATCTGGGCGAATCCGAGGACCGCGGTCAGCGGGTTATTAAGCTCATGAGCAGCGCCGGCCACCAGCCGGCCAAGAGCCGCCGACTTCTCCGCCTGAAGCAGTTGCGCCTGGATGTCTTTGGCTTCTGTGAGATCATGCACGATAAAGAGGGACGAGTCACTTCCGACAATCGGAGAGGCTACAATAAGGCAATGAGTGTAGCCACCAGACACTCTCTCAAGCCGAGTTTCCAACGCCTGCGGTTCATTTATCAGCAACGCTTGCCAGTACCGCTCCACTCGCTCGCGCTCTTCAACGGGGATCAATTCGAAGACCCCTCGGCCCACGACATCTTCGGGATCAAGCCCGGTCAACTCACTCAACCGGCTGTTGGCATACGTGATGATTCCCTCTTGGTCAACTACCAAGATCAGGTCCAAACTTTTATCGAATATAGCCGGCAGATAGGCGGGAATCTGGTCGATACTCACATCGACTTTCCTGAGTGATGACTCTTCTGCCACTTTGCTCATACCAATCTCTCGGTCGATCTCCCCTGGCAACACCGAAATCGCTCCAGGTGTGCGACCATCAGTGGAGGTCACCCGGCGTTCAAATGTGGACACAGGCTGAAGAAGCCGGTCCACCGTGTTTCGATTATACATGATTGAATCGTCTTGAGAAAGCAAGCAGTCGGTCGCCCTATAGGGTCTTTTGCCATCACTGTCATGTCAAAGTATACACGAGAGGATGCCATAGAATTGATTCCACACATGAAATTTACCTGAATTCCACGGGATGTGGATGGTACAGTGATCAGGTGCAACCAGACATGGCGTGGGCGTGCGCCTGCCTCCCAGACTTA
>JBHHXF010000602.1:0-2733 GCA_046756905.1 Anaerolineae bacterium
CCTCAGGACGCCGCTTTGCAGTGGTAGGCGCGGTTTCAACCGCCGGCATCAGGAAGGCTGAGTAGCAACCATTTCTACAAGCCGAATTCTGTTGACTGTCGTGCCGGACCATAGTAGAATCACCCACCACAGATGCTTGTTCTCGAAGTACTGATCTACGGGTTTGCGCTGTGGCTCGGGCTGTACCTCATCGCTCGAGACCTGGCGAGCCCCAGGCTGCGCCTGGCCGGCCTGGGGTTGGTGGCGTACGCCCTGGGACTGGCCGGCGACCTCCTGGCAGGCCGCGCTCCCACGCCGGCCCTCAGTCTGAGCCTTACGCGCCTGGGCTGGCCGCTGTTCTTCCTGCCGGCGCTATTCTGGTCGGGCGCGACGATCCACCTCTTGCCGGAAGATGCGCCGCTGCGCATACGCCTGGCCCGGCCGTGGGGCTATGGTGTGCTGCTACTGGCCGCGGTGCTTTACGTGTTCGGCGTTCAGACCGACCTAGTCTTCGATGACAGGACCGGGCTTCTTCGTCCGGGGCCGGCGTATCCGCTGTTTGCCGTCGCTGTCCTAGTCCCCCTGCTCTGGCTACTATACACCGCTGTCCGCGCTTTCCGTGCTGCCAGGACCAGAAGACCCCTCGGTGTGCTGCTCATCGCGACCCTCTTCTTCGCCCTGAGCACCGGCCTCCTCATCTTCCCGCTCAGTGGGTTGCCGCGCACGTGGGTGATCCTCGCCATTGGTTTCGACCTTATCCTGTTGGGTGTTGCTATCGCAGTTCTGGACGCGTTCGATGAAGGGGAAGCATTTCTGCCAGACTTCTTGTGGTCGTTCGATTTCTCCCTGTTGGCCGTGCTGCTGTTTGCCGGCCAGGTCGCGCTGGCGATGCGCCTGGCCACGGGCGTCACCTTCCCCATGCTCGTCCTGCTGTTGCTCACAATGGCGTCAGCTATAGCCGTTCAGACCTTTTCAAACCCCATCCAGGCTGTGCTGGAAGGCCTGACCTTTGCTCGCTTCCCCCGCTTGCGAGCGGCACGCGCCGATCTTCGGGCTGCGGCTGGGGCGTTACCGCGCGTGAACGACACTCTCGATCTGCAAACACTTGACGACGAGGAATTCATCCGCCTGACCCGCCGTGCCCTGGGCCACTTCGGCGATCTCCCGCGGCTGGCAGCCAGCCCCCTCACCCGTCTCTCGCTTGTGGATACTCGTTTGGCGGAGCGCGGCGCGAGCGACAACACGCTGGAACGTGCGGCCGAGCTCAAGGCTGTCCTCAGCGAGAGCATCGCCCGGCTGAAACCCCGCGACAAAGGCGAGTTCGGCACATCCGACGAGTGGCGGTTCTACAATGCGCTATTCTTCCCGTACGTTGCCGGCCTCAAGCCCTACAGCCGGCGCGCCGAGCACGGTGGGCTGGACCCACCGACCCGAGAGGCGCTTGAATGGTTCCGCACCTACGTCCCCGAGCGCACGTTGTACAACTGGCAGAACGCGGCGGCTAGACTGGTGGCGCAGGACCTGCGAGAAAGATCAGGCGTGAAACCCTTCGACGGGCTCAGGGCAGCGCGTGAAACGTGATACTCTTACGTCTTACGTCTCACGTCTCACGTTTCACGCTTCACGACTGGCGGCAAACTGGCAGTATTTGGCAGTGCTTTTCGTGGACTTGGCAGTTACTCCCGGTGTATCCTGAGGTCAGATTCCACGGCGTCCGTACCGTCGCATCAGTGACGCGGGCGACGTCGGCTTACACAGAGCACTGGTTCACCACCAGGAACTCTGCCAGGTTCACGAAGGAGGTCACACAATATGGATCCTGAAGCTGCCAAACTCATCGGGGCGGGGCTGGCCATAGGGGCCGGCACGATCGGGGCCGGCACGGGCATCGGGCTGGTCACTCTGGGCGCATTGCTGTCCATCGGCCGCAACCCCGAGGTTGAAGGCCCGGTGCGCATCAACATGTTCATCGGCATCGCCTTCGCCGAGGCCGTTGCCATCTACGCGCTGGTCGTGACGTTCATTCTGCTGTTTGTCGTCTGAGGGAGGTGTCTGACCCATGACTACACAGAGCATATTTCAGTCTGTCAGGTCTAACTTGCTGCGCTATTCACTGGAAGCTGACGGAGCATTCGAGGTCACGGGCGGGATCATTCTCGTCGCCGGCGCGCGGCCGCTGGCAACGCTGTTCGGCCTGGATCGCCCCGTGATCCTGACGGCTGTGGGCGTGGCGGCCATTCTCTTTGGCGTATGGCTCATCCGCTACGCAGCCCGTGAGCCGGCCAACCGTCAGGTAGCCCTGATCGCGGCGACATCGAACGCCGCCGGCTTTCTGTTGGGCATGGCCGGCCTCGCCCTGGGCTGGTTTCCTCTCACCGTTGCGGGGAAGTGGGCGCTGGCGCTGATCGCGGAAGTCGTCGCATTCTACGCCGCGCTTGAGTTCTACGCCCTGTGGCGCACACGCCCCCCGGCTGGTTGAGGAGTAAAGGCCATGGAGCGGCCGGTCGCGGGTTGCGCCCCCCCCGGCCTGATTTGGCGGCGAGCACCGCCGTCCTGTGGGCACATCAGCAAGAGACGGGCACAGTGTAACGGTGCCCGTCTTCGCATTGTTGCAGACAACTCCGCTGTATGGTAAAATCTCTTTACGCATGAACTCACATGCAAGAAACGTTACTACTCAGGCTGCCTGCGTTTCGGCAGTTAATGAACCTTGAGAATTTAATCCGGTAACGCGGCAACTCGCCCGGCCGGCGC
>JBHHXF010000603.1:0-2729 GCA_046756905.1 Anaerolineae bacterium
CCAATACCCAATCTCTAATCTCCCGTCTCTCCCTCATGAGTGGGCTACGCCGGCTGGGCCTGTTCACGCAGTCTTGCCAGCTCCTCGTCGGCAACGGATGGTTCGAGCTTCTTGAACAGCGGTTGGGGCTTGCGCAGCACCTGGCCAGGGGGCAGTTCGCTGGGCTTCCAGCGGTTGGCCGGCCCTTCACTGGAGTGGTACACCAGCGCGTCGTGAGTGGCCCCTTCTTCATCAAAGGTTTCGATAGCCAGGTAGCCCAGCAGATCATCGTCGTAGCCCAGGTAGGTGTGCAGGGCCTGGCAGGTGAAGGGGAGGAATGGGTACAGCAGCGTCTTCAGGTTGTCGATCACCCTCAGTGCGACGAAAACAACGGTGGCGGCAGCCTCACGATCTTCCTTGATCAGCCGCCATGGGGCGCGTTCGTCCAGCCAGCGGTTGCCGGCATGAGCCAGCGCAAAGGCCTCGGTCAATGCCACTTTGAATTTAGCCTGATCCAGCAGTTCGCCAATCGTGTCGAACGCTGCTTCAACCTGACGGAGGATATTTTGGTCCGCTTCGGTAAGGTCGCCGGGGGCCGGCACCCGCCCATCGAACCGGCTGTGAGCGAAGTTTAGAACGCGATTGGCCAGGTTGCCCCAGGTGGCTACGAGTTCGTCGTTGTTGCGGCGCACAAACTCCGACCAGGAGAAGTCGGCATCCTTGCCCTCGGGAGCGGCGATGGTCAGGTAGTAGCGCAGTGGGTCCGGGTCGTAGCGTTCCAGGTAGTCAGGCAGCCAGACGGCCCAGTTGCGGCTGGTGGACATGGGCTGGCCTTCCAGCGTCAGGTGCTCGTTGGCCGGCAGGTTGTAGGGCAGGTTGAGCTGCTGCGATGTGTTGTCGGTGTACAGTCGCTCGGTGCCCAAGAGCATGGCCGGCCAGATCACGGAGTGGAACGGGATGTTGTCCTTCCCAACGAAATACGAACCTCTGGCGGAGGGGTCGTACCACCACGCCTTCCACGCCTCCGGCTCACCGCGATTCATAGCCCACTCGATGGAAGCTGAGAGATAACCGTTGACCGCTTCAAACCAGACGTAGATCACTTTGTGTTCCCAACCTTCGACGGGGACCGGGACACCCCAGGTCAGGTCACGGGTATAGGACCGGCCTTGCAGCCCTTCGCGGATCATGCCCAGCGCCCAGTTGCGGACGTTGGGCCGCCAGTGCGCCTGTTGCTCGATCCAGGTTCTCAGGCGTTCGCTGAAGGCCGGCAGGTCCAGGAAGTAGTGCTCGGTCTCGCGGACCACAGGTGTGCTGCCATCATTCTTGCTGCGGGGGTCGATGAGCTCCAGCGCATCCAGGAGGCGGCCACAGTTATCGCACTGATCGCCCCGCGCCTCCCCGTAACCACAGTGAGGGCAGGTGCCCTCCACATCACGGTCGGGCAGAAAGCGGTTTTCTGTCTCCGAGTACAGTTGCTGCTGGGTTTCGCGGTACAGGTAGCCGTGTTCCAGCAGGGCTAAAAAAATGTCTTGAGACACGCGGTGATGGTTCTGCGTGTCGGTGTGCGTGAACAGGTCGAAGCTGATGCCCAGGCGCTGGAAGTTGTCCAGGAATGTCTGGTGCCATCGGTCGAAGAACTGCCTGGGGGGGACGCCGGCCCGCGTGGCCCCAACCGTGATGGGTGTGCCGTGGGAGTCGCTGCCGGACACCATCAGCACTTTGTTGCCCCGCATGCGGTGGTAGCGCGCGTAGATGTCCGGCGGCAGGTATGCGCCGGCGATGTGGCCGACGTGCAGCGGCCCGTTGGCGTAGGGCCAGGCAACAAAGATACCGATGTGTTCAGTCATTGTACTCTCCTGTCAGTGCATTCCATCGAACAGTGAGAACATCACGGAAGTTCCGCCACGAATCTCGCAGGGGGTTGACCTTCGTTTCGTTGGAGTAGTGCCACTCGACCGGTACCTCGCGCACCCGATACCCCAAACGCTGTGCCAGGTATAGGATTTCCACGTCGAAGGCTGTTACCATTGCGCCAACGACGGGCGTATCATTGTCGGAATAGAGCCGCATACGCGTGAAAAGATCGCGTGCCACTTCGCGCCGGAAGGCCTTGAAACCACACTGGGTGTCCTGAATACCGCGAACGGTCAGCATCTGAACCACAGTGTTGAACACTCGGCCCATGAGATGGCGATAAAAAGGCTCGTCATAGCGTCGGGCGCCGGCCCCCTCGCGCGACCCGATGACGACGTCATAGCCCTTGTCGAACCAGGTGAGCAGGCGCTCCAATTCCTCGATGGGTGTGGAGAGGTCGGCGTCGCTGAATAGCACGATGTCGCCGCCAGCGGCCAGCATGCCCCGCCGGACCGTCGCGCCCTTGCCCTGATGCGGGTTCTCAATCACTTCGATGCGTCGATGCAGCTCGTCGTATCTCCGCGCTACAGCGGCTGTATCGTCCGTGCTCCCGTCGTCAACCACGATCACCTGGGCCGGATAGTCCTGCTGATCCAGGTAAGCGAGGATGCGCTCCAGCGTGGCCGGCAGCCGGCGGGCTTCGTTGTACGCCGGAATGACGATGGTCAGAAAAGGATGGTCCGGCGTCTTGAACGGGCCGGCGTTGGCCAGAATCTGTTGCTCAGTTAGCGTCGAATTCATGGGCCTAATGTTACCTCATAACGGGGGGGTAGGTCAACTTCCGGCAGACTTGAACTGGGGGGAACTCAGGGGAACTCGGAGGAACTCGGGGG
>JBHHXF010000604.1:0-2722 GCA_046756905.1 Anaerolineae bacterium
AGGAAATCAGCTTGAAGCGGCCACCGCAGCCGTCTGATCTGGCGCTTGGCCTGAGCCAAGTCGAAGGGCTGCCGAATGGAACAGGCGGGAGCGGCTGAGTGGTCACACCCTGAACGTGAATCAGCCAGAACCCGAAGGGTAGGTGGATCGTATTACATCCAATGAAGCCACATGAAGAAAGCTAAAGCGTTTGTATCGGGTGTTGTGAGCGGCGGCGCGACCGGCGTCCTCGCACTGTACATCTATTGGCGGTATCAGCGCGAGATGCGTGCTGCGCGAGAGCAGGCACTGGTCGGCAGCCGGGTCGTCGAGACCGCCTGCGGCCCGATTGAATACGCCGCCGGCGGCGTTGGTCCGCCCGTGCTGGTGGTACACGGGGCCGGCGGTGGGTACGATCAGGGTCTGGCAATCGCGCGTCTCGCTAGCACGGGCTTCCGCTGGATCGTTCCATCCCGCTTCGGCTATCTGCGGACGCCGATGCCTGATGACGCCTCGCCGGAGGCCCAAGCCGACGCTTTCGCGGCGCTCCTGGATGCGTTGGACATACCGCGCGCGGCTGTCGTTGCCGTTTCCGCCGGCGGGCCGTCCGCCTTGCAGTTTGCGCTGCGCCATCCCGATCGATGTACTGCGTTGGTGATGGTATCGGCAGTGAGTGTAGCGGCATTGCCAGGCACGCCGTGGATGAGGCCGGCCTACGAGCTGGCGTTTCGATGGGACTTCATCTTTTGGCTGATGGTGAAGTTCGCTCGACCAGCGCTGCTGGCGCTGCTGGGTGTCAATCCAGCGGTCCAGGCGCGGCTCTCGCCGGCTGAGAGGGATTGGCTAGCTGAATTCTTGCAGACCGCGCTCCCCGTCAGTCTCCGGAGGGACGGCTTGCTCCACGACCTGACGCTGTGCCCCGACCTGCCGCGCTATCCGCTGGAGCGCATCACCGCGCCCACGTTGGTGATCCATGCCGCCGACGACTCGGTGATACCGATCTCTGACAGCGAGTTCATGGTTCAGGCGATCCCCGATGCCCAGTTGGTCGCTCTGCGAGATGGCGACCACCTGCTGCTGGGCTGGCAGGAAGAGCTTGGGGCCAGGGTGGCGGAGTTTCTCAAGCAGCACGCTGACTGAATTCGGGGTGCTAGCCGCCCGGTGTGTCCATCCTGACTTGCCCTTCGCGAGAACTTGCGCGACAATTATGCCATAAACTGTCATGAACCCGGTGTATAATACTGTCGAAGGTTGTCCAGAGGACGAATCAGGAAAGAGGGCGATGTCGAACACGGCTACTCGACTCATCACGTTGATCATGCTGCTGCAGCGCCGGCCTAACCAAAAGGCGTCGGACCTGGCGGAGGAACTGGGCGTCTCGGTGCGCACGCTCCACCGCTACATCGCCATGCTGGACGAGATGGGCATACCGGTCTACTCCGAGCGAGGGCCGCACGGCGGCTTCTCGCTGGTGCGCGGCTACAAGATGCCGCCGCTGGTCTTCACGCCGGAGGAGGCCGTGGCCGTGTACCTGGGGACGAGTCTTGTGGAGGAGATATGGGGGCAGTTGTACGAGGACGCGGCGCGGGGCGCCTTGGCCAAGCTCGACAACGTCCTGCCAGACGAGCAGCGGCACGAAGTCGCCTGGGCCCGGCGCACGCTGGCGGCGACCGGCATGCATCGTGGCGATCAGGAGCCGCTGACGCCATTTCTGGAGAAGCTGCGCCGCGCTGTCCGCGAGCGCCGGCGAGTGGCGATGGTCTATCGGGGCTGGGCGCGCCCGGGCACCCTGCCGCGTGACGTAGACCCTTACGCCCTGGTTCATCGCTGGGGCTGGTGGTATGTCATCGCCTACTGCCACCTGCGTGGGGCCATTCGAACGTTCCGCGTGGACCGAATCGGCGAGTTGACGCTGCTGGACGAGACTTTCGACATGCCGGCCGACTTCGACATCCAGGCGCATCTGGCCGCGGATTCCTACACCCAGCCGCGAGTGCGAATCCGCATGCGCTTCGCGCCCCAGGCTGCGCTCCTGGCCTGGGATAACCGCGCCTACTGGGACACGCTGGAGGAGCAGCCCAACGGCTCGGTGGTCGTCACCTTCGCCGCGTCCGACCTGGAATGGCCGACTAACCTGGCGTTGAGCTACGGTCCCTACGCCGTCGTGCTGGAGCCGGAGAGACTTCGCCGGCGCGTAAGCAGACGAGCCCGCGCCATCGCCACACAGTATGAATCGTCCGATCTTGCGCTAGACAGCGCGAATACACCGGATAAAAAGGAGGAAAGCAGAATGGAATCCAAGATTGTCAGCCGGCCCGCGTTTACCGTTGCCGGCATGAAGTATCGCGGCAAGCCCCTGAGCGACGAGATCCCCGAGCTGTGGGGCGCATTTATGCAGAGGATGGGCGAGCTGAAGCATGTCGTCAACCCAACGACCGCCTACGGCGTGTGCGATAACTTCGACGAGAGTACCGGCGAATTCGACTACATCGCCGCATACGAAGTAGACAGTGGGGCCGATGTGCCTGAAGGCATGGTCAGCGTGGATCTGCCGGCCCAGACCTACGCCGTCTTCACCTGTACCCTGCCTACGATTGGCGACACTTTCCAGTCCATCTACCAGGAGTGGCTGCCGCAGTCGGGCTATCAGCGCGCCCCCGGCCCTGAGTTCGAGCTCTACGATGAACACTTCGATCCCAACAACCCGGTCTCGGAGCTGTACGTATACATCCCTGTGGACAAG
>JBHHXF010000605.1:0-2714 GCA_046756905.1 Anaerolineae bacterium
AAGATGTAGAGATTGCGCCGGCTCACAGATAAAGTTGTTGAAAACCCTAGCGCCGCTGTGTGGAGTGTTCGGGCGGGGACGCTCTTCAATTGAGTAGAGGCGATTGGTGGGTGTGGCAGGTCGGACCGGCTGTTTTCGCTAGCCCGACCTGTCTTTTTTCCTGTCGCTTCTCAACCTGATGTCAGTCCAGGAAGCCCTCATAGATGAAGCGCCGTGTTCGTTCAGCTATGTCGTCCGGGTTGACGGGCACTCGAGCGGCGCCACTGTCCATTGCCGCCTGGGCCACGGCGGCCGCCACGGCCGGCGGGACTCGAAAATCCATGCCGGCCGGAATGATGTAGTCCCGCTCCAACTCTTCATCCTTGATGAAATTGGCAATGGCATGAGCGGCCGCGATCTTCATCTCCTCGTTGATCTCCCGGGCACGGGTGTCCAATGCACCCCGGAAGATGCCCGGAAAAGCCAGGGAGTTGTTCACCTGGTTTGGCACGTCGCTGCGTCCGGTTGCAACGGTGGCCGCGCCGGCAGCGTAGGCCTTGTCTGGCATGATCTCCGGCACCGGATTGGCCAGGGCGAAGATGATCGGATCGTCGGCCATAGAGCGAACCATGTCCTCGGTCACAACATCGGCTATCGACAGTCCGATGAAGACATCTCGGCCCTTCATGGCGTCAGCCAATCCGCCCTTGAGTTTCTCGCGGTTGGTGACTTTCGCCATTTCGTCCTTTATCCAGTTCATACCGGCCTTACGCCCTGCGTAGATGATCCCCCGCGAGTCGCACATGATGATGTCTTGCACACCGGCGCTCATCAGGATCTTGGCGACAGCAGTGGCCGAAGCGCCCGCGCCGTTCATGGTAACGCTAATTTCGTCGATCTTCTGGCCGGTTAGCTTGAGGGCATTCAACAGGCCGGCCAGAACTACCACTGCCGTGCCATGCTGATCGTCGTGGAAGATCGGGATGTCCAGCGTCTCCTTCAAACGGCGCTCAATCTCGAAGCAGCGAGGCGCTGAAATATCTTCCAGGTTCACCCCGCCAAAAGTCGGCCCGATGCGAGTGACGATGTTGACGATCTCGTCGGGGTCCTTCGTCGCGACGGAAATAGGGAAGGCCTCAACGCCGGCGAAGGTGTTGAACAACACCGCTTTCCCCTCCATCACAGGCAGGCCGGCCCCCCCGCCGATGTCCCCCAGGCCCAGCACGGCCGTGCCATCGGTGACAATGGCTACCAGGTTGCCCTTGGCTGTGTAGTCATACACTGCGTCAGGATTGTCCCGAATCACTCTGGCCGGCACCGCATCCACTGGAGGAAGGTACATGCTTAGTGTGTACTGATCCTTGATGGGCAGCTTGGGGCGGATCTCCAGACCACCACGATAACGCCGGCGAAGGTCCATCGCCTGCTCGCCCAAACTCAGCTCGTTGAAATGTGGGTCTGGCGGCGGAACGACGGCCGCCGGCCCCTCGTAAACAGACTGTCGCGTCCACCGTGCAATGGCGTCCGGGTCTTTCTCCCAGCGCGCATCGTCGTTGGCAATCGCCTGGCGAGCAACAGCGGCTGCCACAGCCGGCGCATTGCGGAAGTCGAGGACGCTGGGCGTGATGAAATCTGGATTCAGTTCGTCGGGTCCAACCAGGCTAGCCAGGGCCTCGGCGGCGGCGAAGGCGATGGAGCTGTCTGCGTTGCGCGCCCCCACGTCAAGCAAGCCACGGAACAGGCCGGGGAAGATGAGCCCGATGTTCATCTCGTTCGGGTAGTCGCTCCGTCCCGTAGCCACCACCGCAGCGCCGGCCGCCTTGGCTGCCTCCGGACGGATCTCCGGTTCCGGCACGGCGAAGGCGAAGATGATGGGGTCGGGGGCCATGGAGCGGACCATCTCCGGCGTTACGACGTTGCCGGCCGAGAAGCCGATAAAGACATCGGCGCCCACCAAGATGTCGGCCGGCGAGCCCGAACGGCGATCGGGGTTGGTCCGCCGGGCGAGGGCTGCTTTAGCCCAGTTCATATCCTTGGGACGGCCGGAGTAGATGACGCCGGATCGATCGCACACGATCACTTCTCCAACACCGGCTTCGACCAGCATGTACGTTATGGCAATGCCGGCCGCGCCAGCGCCATTCACTACCACACGGACATTGTCCAGCGTCTTGCCCACTACCCGGAGGGCGTTCCACAGGCCGGCCAGTGCTCCTGAGGCGACTGGGATTTCGTGGTTATTGACCACCGGGATATCCATCGCCTCTTCCAGTCGATCTCGAATGTCCAGGGCCGCAGGTACAGCCAGATCCTCAAGGCAGATCGCACCGAAGGTTGGCTCTACAGCCAATACCGTGTCTATGAACTCGTCGGAGGTCTCAGCGTCGATGCAGATGGGAAGGGCGTCCACTCCGGCGAAAGTCTTGGCCATGACTGCCTTTCCCTCTAAGGCCGGCAGAGCGGCCTCCGGCCCCAGATCGCCCAGGCCGTACATGGCCGATCCGTCGCTGACAATGGCGATAGTGTTGCCACGACAGGTGAGGGGAAAAGAAAGGGCCGGCTCCGCTTGAATCCGAAGGCACGGCTCGGCCACTCCCGGCGTGTAGATCTGACTCAACACGCCCTTGTCCTTGACAGGCACCTTGCTTTGTACACCGATCAGCCCGCGATACTTCCGCCGGTATTCGAGCGCTTCATCAGCAGTAGCACTCAGACGAGTTAGTTCAAGTGTCATA
>JBHHXF010000606.1:0-2710 GCA_046756905.1 Anaerolineae bacterium
CGAATCTGCCAGTAGCTCCGCCAAAATCGCCAGCGTATACGCCCTGGCATCTTCGCCCACCTCGTCCACCGGACCGACACAAGACGGACAGCCACGGTCGCAGGGGCAGTCGCGGATCAGCTCCTGGGCGGTGGTCAGCAGCCGGCCATGCAACCGAAACAGCGTATCGCTGAAGCCAACGCCGGCCGGCACTCGCTCGTAGATCGTCACCGTCGGTCGTTTGCTCCAGGCCGCCTGGGACTCCGCCTGGATGCCGATGTCCCGATAGTCGCACATCAGGAATAGCGGCGCTACGTGACCCAGCACGTGCCCCAACCCCGTGAGTGCGCCCTGAAAGCGTTGCGCGTTCTCCGCCTGGCGGTGGCACACGCGACACAACGTGATCAGGTTGTCGAGCTGGTTGGCCGCGCGGTAGCGCTCGTTCTGACCTGGCACGTAGCCAAAGTCGCGGAAGGGTTGCAGGTGGTGGATGTCGTGCTGGCGGTCGGGGCGCTCCGGAGCGCCGCAGTGCCGGCAGCGGAAGCCATCCCGCGCCCGCGCCGCGTCCCGCTGCTGCTGCCAATTCGGTCCACGATAGCCGACGGGGTCGAACTGCCACCAGCCGGCCTCCCGCAACCGCTCCACCGTCTCCTCGGAGAGGACGAACCAGTAGCCTGTGGTCAGCATCGTCTGCTCGGGCAGGTCGATCTCGCCCCAACCCAGCGTCTCCTGCGTGTAAAAGCGAATCTTGCGGAAGCTGGTGGCCTTGCTCGTAACGTCCACCTCGCCGTAGCCCACGGTCGCGCCGGCCGCGACTGTCTCCTCAAACGTGTCCACCGGCCGCACGTCCACGCTGACGCTGGCGCGGGTGTAGTAGTCAGCTTCGATGGCGCGGGCGAAGGCCTGGCCGGCCTCCCAGTCCAACTGATCGATCAGGTAGGTGTCACCACTGTGCAGGTAGACCGCCCCCTGGTGCACCATCTGCGGTGCGCTCTGGCGCTCAATCGTGCCGAGAACCTGAACTTGCTCAGGCTCGCCGGCATCGACGATGACGACATTGTCCGGGCCGGCGCTGCGCAGGCTCACGCTTTCGGCCGGATAGCTCTCGGACATCCAGTAGTAGTTGTCGCCCACGCGATGGAGTTCGCCGGCATCCGTCAGGTAGTCCAGGATATCCCGCGTCGTTTCGGCGCCGGCGTCCGCCGAAGGATGCTGACCCGCAGCGTCGTGCTGCGACCATTGGCCAAAGGCTTCGCCAGCGGTGAAGGGCAGCTCGAAGGCAGCACATCGGATGTGGTCCAGCAGAATCAGCAGGTTGTCGGCGTTGATGAGGCCGTGCTCCGGCGATTGTTTGAAGAAATAGCCCGGGTGGGTGACGATGTACTGATCCAGCGGGCTGGCGCCGGCCACCAACACCGCCGCCGACACGCCTGCCCGCCGGCCGGCGCGCCCGGCCTGCTGCCACGTGCTGGCGATGGTCCCCGGATAGCCGGCCATCAGGCAGGCGTCAAGCTGACCGATGTCGATGCCCAACTCCAGCGCATTGGTGCTGACGACGCCGCGGATGGAGCCATCGCGCAGGCCGGCTTCGATCTCGCGGCGCTCGTGAGGGCGATAGCCGCCGCGATAGCCGCGGACGGATTGGAGATTGGAGACCTGTCCCGGTCCAGGGATTGGAGATTGGAGATTGGAGTTTTCCGCAACCGCTGTCCGCAAGTACCGCAACAGCAGCTCCGTCGTTTGTCTGGCGCGGGTGAATACAATGGTCTGGACGTCGGCCTGGAGAAAGAGGCGGGCGAGTTGCTCGGTTTCCAGCATGGCGCTGCGCCGGATGCCCAGTTGGCGGTCCACAATGGGCGGGTTGTAGAAGATGAAGTGGCGCTCACCTTTGGGTGAACCGTCAGCGTCGATGAGCTTGACCGGGGTCTCGGTGAGGCGGGTGGCCAGTTCCACCGGGTTGGCAATGGTGGCCGAGCAGCAGATGAACTGGGGATCGCTGCCATAGAAGCGGGCGATGCGGCGCAGCCGGCGAATCACGTTAGCAACGTGAGACCCGAAAACGCCGCGATACGCATGGATTTCGTCCAGCACGACGAAGCGCAGGTTGCTGAACAGGTCGGACCACTTCGTGTGATGGGGCAGGATGCCGGCGTGGAGCATGTCGGGATTGCTCACCACGACGCGGGCCTGCCGGCGAATCTGCGGGCGCGACGAGGCCGGTGTGTCTCCGTCGTAGCTGGCGGGGCGCAGGTCGCCGTCGAGAACCGCGTTCCACTGGCGAAGTTCGGCCAACTGATCGTGGGCCAGCGCCTTGGTGGGGAAGAGGTACAGCGCGCGACTGGCCGGCTGATTCAGCAGCACATGCAAGGCCGGCAGGTTGTAACACAGGGTCTTTCCCGAGGCGGTGGGCGTGACGATGATCACATGCTCGCCCCGCAGGACAACATTGATGGCCTGAGCCTGGTGGGTGTAGAGTTGCTCGAAACCGCGCGATCGCGCCGCGTGGACCACGCGCGGGTCAAGCGCCTCGGGCCACGGGGCGGAGCGAGGTGGCTGGGCCGGCAGCCGGCGCCACCCGGTGATGTGCGGCGCGTGGCGAGCAATGCTACGCAGATCCTCAAGGACGGATTCCAGCATAGTGGGTTGGGTATTGGATAATGGGTATTGGGTATTGGATATTGGGTATTGGGTATTGGATATTAGAGATTGGAGATTGCTTTGCCTACAATAG
>JBHHXF010000607.1:0-2706 GCA_046756905.1 Anaerolineae bacterium
GAGTGCGTTTCTAACGCACTTCGCGGTATCAGCCGGCGAATTCATTCGTCGGCGCTGGCTCACGCCAACAAGCAAGGGGGACCAGCGAAAACAGCATGAAAATTCGCACAATAACCGCCGGCCTGATCCTGGACACCGAGTGCAGCCCGCTTGAGAAGACAATCGGCAGGTTGGCTACGGCCCAGGCCGCATTCGAAGACGCCGGCTACGAAGTTCAGACGACACGCATCGCCACCCAACCGATTGACTTCCTGGTAGGTGACAGCGGCGCCGCGTTGCGCGACGTGGCCGGCCGGGTTCACGAGATGTGCGCAGCTCGTGGTTTCGGATTTGTCTCCCTTGGACCCATCAACAGTTGGGGGGACGTTGTTCTGGCCGAGGTGCTGCCGGAGGTATTGGCTGCGCACGACACGCTGAATGCGTCCATCGGGCTGCTATCGAGCGGCCAGACTTCGTCCCGAGGCTCAGCCCGAGGGGTGGACGAGCCGGCCTGCCGGGCCGCCGCCCAGGTCATCAGCCGGCTGGCCCACGAGACACCCGGCGGGATTGGGAACTTTCGCTTCGCGGCGACCGCCGGCTGCCCACCCGGTATCCCCTTCTTCCCCTCGGCCTACCACGACCACGGCGCGCCAACGCTGGCCATCGGGCTGGAGTCGGCAGACCTGGTTGAGGAGGCATTCGCCGGCGCCCATCGCCTGGTCGATGCCGGGGAGCGGCTGACCGCGCTGTTCGACCGGGCGCTAGCGCCGGTTGCGCGGCTAGGCGAGAATCTGGCGGAGCGCTTTGGCTGGCGCTATCTGGGGATCGACCTGTCGCCGGCCCCGTTGGGCGAGGTGAGCATCGCCCGCGCGTTCGAGGCGTTGGGCCTCGGGCTGTTTGGCGAGGCCGGCACGCTGAGCATCGTCGCCATGACGACGCAGGCGCTAGAGCGCGTCAACGTCAAAAGTTGTGGGTTCTCCGGGCTGATGTTTCCGGTGCTGGAGGATGCCGGCCTGGGCCAGCGCAACGCTGAGGGCCGATTCGACATCCAGGACCTGCTGCTCTACTCGACGGTCTGCGGCACCGGCCTGGACACTGTCCCCATCCCCGGCAACACGCCAGCGAGTCGCATCGAGCGGCTGCTGTACGACGTCGCTGCGCTGTCCCTCCGGCTGGACAAGCCCCTCTCGGCGCGGCTGTTTCCGGTTTCTGGCAAGAAGGCCGGCGATATGACGACGTTCGACTCGCCGTACCTGACGAACACGACGGTCATGGAGTTATAGATGGTCACATCAGAGCCAGACACCGTGAAACGTAAAACGTGAAACGTGAGGTGAGTGCGAGGGCAAAGCCTCACGTTTCACGACATCGTGCTTCGACAAGTTGCTGCACGATCTGCCAGGTCGCGCTGAAGGCGAACTTCTCTTCGGTGAGTTCATCCCAGAACTCGTCGAGGCCCGTAGCGCCGGCCCGCTCGTAGGCGTCGGCCTGGAGAAGCATCTCCAGGCGGTCGGCGTCGCGGACCAGCCGGCCCTCGACGGTAGAAGCCTCTTTGTACTCCCGCCACAACTCTACGTGCGCATCGCCGGCCGGCCAGTCTTCCAATAAGGACGCCACCGCCTGTTCCTCGGCCGCTTCTTTGGCTTCGGGCGGGAAGAAGCGACCGGCTGGAGTCGGGATGTCGCCTGTGACAGATTCAGCCAGGTCGTGCAGCAGAGCCATGATCAACAACCGGACTCGGTCCACAGGCTCGACGATGAGGTCGGCCAGCAGGAGGGCCGTGAGAGCGACGCCGTAGGTGTGGTCGGCGACGGACTCCGCCGGCTGCACCCCTCGCAAGAGCCAGCCGGTTCGCGGCACGAGTTTGAGGCGGTTGGCCGCGCGGAGTACGCTCAACACTCTGTCCGATTTCATCCCTCGATTAACACCCTGGCATCGAGCAGTGTGCCCGCCCAATCCGCCGGCTGTTTCTCGCCCGGATCGTCCGTGATCCAAAAGGTATGCATCCCGGCTTCGGCTGCCGGCCCGATGTCATTGTGGAGATCATCTCCCACCATCAAGCATTGTTCTGGGGTGCGTCCAATGCGCAGCGCGATCTCGCGATAGTAGGAGGGTTGTGGTTTGGCGAAGTGCATGTGCTCGTACGACGTGATCATAGCGTACGGGAAGTCAGCCACGCCGGCCCACGTCAACCGATGCAGGATGGCCTGATGTGGGTAAATCGGATTTGTGGCGATGACGACGTCAAAGCCGCCGTCGAAAGCCTGCTGAACTAGTTCGCGCGCCTCCGGCAAGCGCTGGGTAAAGCGCCGAAGCCTGGGAAAATCGTTGGTGTAGAAGTCATCGAGGATTGGCATCAAATCGTCGGCGGAGAGGGCCATCGCCGGCAGGAATTCGGCCCAAAATACCTCTTTGTTTGTTCGGGTCGGGTCCGTGTTGGCAATTACTCGTTGTGTGGCATAGATCAGGTGCGCCACAAACTCGTCAGGGGCTACCAGATCACCCAGCTTATGCGTGAGGGCCTGAAAATAGGCCGGCAAGAACCGCTCATTGGCGTTTTCCAGCAATGTGTCGTCCAAATCGAACAGGATGGCTTCTATCACGTGTGGCTCCTATTCTGATGATCCCGTCTCCCGTTAGGCAAGGTCTTCCGACCGCCGCCCACCCGGCTCGGTCATGAGACCTTCGCCGAACGAGGTCACGTCATCTCCAATATCTAATATCCAA
>JBHHXF010000608.1:0-2700 GCA_046756905.1 Anaerolineae bacterium
CATGAATCAGATCGCGACTGATATGCGCATCCAACGATTTCTTCGAGATGAGGCCGGCGCTGAAAGCGCCGAATACATGGTGTTTGCCCTCATCATCTTCGTGCTGATCATCCTGATGATGATCCCGATCAGCGACCGCATCGAGATGCTGTGGCGCGGGCTGCTGGAAATCCTGCGCAGGATCGTGGACACGCCGCCGGCAACTGCCCCGGCGAAGTAGGGACTATCTAGCACAACCAGAAGCACGGATGGCTGGATAGCTAGCTGGCTAGATGGCTGGATGATTGCGTGGTTCGCTCAGCCATCCAGCCATCTAGCCAGCTAGCCAACTATTTCGAGTGCAGCAAGCTGGATGTCGAGGATGTTGATCTCGCCATCCTGATTGAGGTCATATCTTCCGTTTCCCGCCTCACCCGAGCTCAAGCGCCAGTGGTTGGCCAGATCGACCAGATCGGCCACGTCTACCGCGCCATTGCAGTCCACATCAGCAAAGATGCAGACCACGCCGGCCTTTTCGGCCAACGCCGCGACGATAGCCTTGATTATCTCAGCACCCTCCGCCGGCACCACATACGCCGGCAGGTCATTGGTTGTGTGATAGTAGGGATAGCTGGACACCTCTGCGCCGATCAGCAGTACAGCCGGCACCTGTCGCCAGAGGAAGGGCATGTGGTCGCTGCAACATGGGCCGTTCGACGTGTAGATTTGGAGCGCTGTGTACGTTGCTGCACTGGAAGCCAGGTGGTCCCGCAGGTCCCCCATCCACGCATAAGTGGAGGGGTTGCGCGATTCGAGTAAGACATGCAGGTTGTTGGGATCGCTGGTGTACCCAATCATATCCATGATGTAGACACCTTGCACCTGGTCTAGCTCGTGGGTGATGTTCTCCAGGTAAGATGCATAGGCATCGCTGCCCACCAGCCCCTGCTCCTCCCCGGAAAAAGCAATCAGGCGGATGGTGCTGGCCGGCGTTTGATCCTGAAGGACGCGCGCGATTTCCAGCAGTGCGGCTGTTCCGCTCCCGTTATCCTCGGCGCCAGGCGCCAGCGTGTAGGCTTGGGTGCTAGTCGAGTCCATGTGCGCCCCAACGATATAGATTTCACCGGGCCGAACGTCCCCCACGCGTTCCGCAACCACGTCGTAACTTGCGCCGCCGGTCATGGAGAACGCGTGTAGGGAGGTCGTCCAGCCGAGGCCGGCAAGCGTCGCCGAGATCCAGTCCCGCGCCGCGATGTTGCCGGTTGTGAAGGTGCGCCGCGTTCCCCACCCGCCTGGGGAGGCCGCGCCGAACTGGGCCAGCGCCGTGACGTCGGCGTGCCAGCGGTTGCCATCCACTCGAGCTACCAGATCAGCCACGCTGGTGCTGGTTGTGGTCGGGCTGAGAGTGAAGCTGAGGGCACCTGCTGAACCAGTTGCTCGCGCGTCGAAAGGCTGGCGGTGGGGTCGCGAAGGTGTCGCCGGCGTTGGAGGTGCCTGCGCATAGCTCGCCAAGGCCGTGCTCGACAACACCAGCAGCGCCAGCAGGGGGATCGTTCGCAATGGGATGGAATGCCTGGACACAGTGTGCCGCTCCTTGTTGCCTCCCGCCTGGTTACTACTCAAGCATAGGAACCCTTGCGAAGGTTCATGAGCAAATTCTGAGCAGGTAGCATTTTTGCAAGCCGAGAATGGCTTCACTGGCAGGGTTATTCGCAACCTTCGCAAGGGTGGCTGAGTAGACCCCACTGTTTAGACGCCGGCACCGGAGGCCGGGAGATGACGGAGACGTTAATTTCCCGTGAACACGGTTACGCGCCAGGCTCTCGTTCCCGCCGCCGAATGGTGACGTCCGGCATGGGTTCTCTATTGCGGGTGACGATGCGGCGGGCTTCGGCCAGCACGCCGGCCATCATGCGCCGGCGACTGAACAGCTTGTAGACTTTGCCATTCTTACCACTGGCGGCAATGTCAACCGCCATCTGGGCCGGCACCTCCGGCGGTTCCGACCACATGCGCAGAACCCGAGGGAAGTGCTTCAGGCGAGGGTCCGTCCCCTCTCCCACGACCTCGACGTCGGTCAGCATGTCCGTCAGCACCATGCCAGGACTGAACAGGACGATGTCTACGCCCCGGCCGGCATACTCCTTCGCCAGCGCCTGGGTGAAGCTCACCACCCACGCCTTGGTGGGCGCATAGGCATTCTGGAAAGGCGTAGGGCCTTTGGCCCCGCGCCCGCTCAAGTTGATCAGCTTGCCGGCACGCCGGGGGAGCATGTGCTCCAGGGCGACGCGGGACCCGTAGTACGTGCCCAACGCGTTGACCCGCACAACCGTTTCATATTCCCGGATGGGCACGTCGAGGGTGCGACCATACGGCCCCGCGAGGCCGGCGTTGTTCACCCAGATATCGATGTGGCCGAATTGCTCAATGGCTCGCTCGGCCAGATGCTGCACCTGAGCAATCTCGCTGACGTCGCAGGCCACACCCAGGGTCTGGCCGCCCAGCTCCTCCACCATCGCGGCGACGGCCGCCGACGTCCGGGACGACACTACAACGCTCGCCCCCTCTCGGACGTACGCCTGGGCAATGGCGCGCCCCAGGCCACGCGTACTACCGGTGATTACAGCAACCTTGTCTTTCAATTTCATTCGTCTCACTCCACTCAGATGTGTTCTTGACTCGTAGTAACGACTTCAGTCGTTGTGGCGGCTGAACGACTGA
>JBHHXF010000609.1:0-2692 GCA_046756905.1 Anaerolineae bacterium
ATCCGGCCCCGCCGGTTATCAAAGCTCGCATATGCTCCTTCTTTCTCGTCTATTAGGTCGATGCGGGGAGACGCTGGGTCTCAAACCAACGAGCGATCGTAACTACTCAGGCCGGAGGCTGCTGGCGGTTAGAAACCGCGCCTACGCTTGCGAAGTCGGCCCCTTCGACAGGCTCAGGACGGGCTTCGCCGACTGGGATCTAACCTGCGAAGGCAGGTTTTGCAGTCGTTGCCGCGACTTCCAGTCGCCAGGCCGCGATGCCTGAGTAGTCACGAGCGATCAATCTCTCCGCACGTTTGGATAAAACAGGATGTAATCGGTTGCGCATTATAGCATGGCACCCGTTGAGTTGGCAAAGTCTTAAACTTTGCCTGGATGACGGGGAGGAGTACTCGAGGTCTGAGACCAGGAGACTTCTAAGTGGAGCGATCAGGCGCTGGTCATGTTGAGGGGAAAGGAAGACACCGCCGGCCTGTCTTTCGAGAAACAGGCCAGCGGTGTCTTTGCGCTGAAAACACCAGGCAAAAAAACGTTTACAACTCAAACGCTCTCAGCCTATCAATTGCTGCGCTCTTTCCTCAACCAGATTACCGACCCAGCGATACCGGAAGTCGCGACCCTGGTAGGTCTCCAGAGCACCAAACAGCCCATATGCAGTGGCCGCCAGCGGGGCGCAGATAGCCACCAACCCGAAGATCAGAGCGAATGGCAAGATGCAGAACCCTACCAGTATAACCATGAGTGTTGTGCTCAGAGCAATTGCAGCGCCGGCAATTGACAGCAGGATGTAGGTGCCCAATGTCGCCACCACCTGAAATACCAGGGCCTGAAGCGATTGGTTTGCAACCCACTGTGACTCGCGCCGGTATACGGCCCAGATCACCAATGCCACGATCCAACCGGCAAAACCGCCGGTCAAAAGGGTCAAGAGGATGCTGCCATGAGCGAGGGCCGCCATCGTGCGCTCATTGCTGGTGACATCAGCTTCCTCGAAATCAGTTTCAATTAGTGGTAGCTTGTCCGTGTCGCTGGCTGTGGTTGTTTCGCCTGAGTCTTCTTCAGTTGTGATCTCTGCGTCGACTACCTCTTCAGCTTCCGGGTCTTGATAGGGATCATGCTCCATGCAAACGCCTCCTTTGTGTTGTCTCTACCATGCTATACGGGAGTGTTTGTTGGTGGGTTGCACGATCATTCTAGGTGATCACTGATCATTGTTGTCTGACAATGGGATCGCTACTGGCACCGCCGCAATTTCCGTAATCCGGCCATCTTTTGGACTGCGGTAAAAAACCTCGACGTATCCTGTGACTTGCTCCGATGGCGGAGGGTAGCCCGGCCGGTGGCTGGCTGATGCTGAAAACGGGGCATAGCTCAAATCGACACTGAAATGTCCTGGCTCTCCAATCTCGCCGGCCATTGAGATTGTCTCAGCAGCGAGGATAGCCGGCCCCGACTTCAGCCGCGCTGTCACCTGGTTCTGAGGTGCTAGAGCGGTTCCTTCAACTCGCACCGGATTATCGACGACCGTGCCGGCAATCGGAGCGTCGATGGTGATATCGGTTGGTCCGCTACCCGCCGGCAGCAAGACCGCCAGCACCTGTGCGTAGTCCACGACAGAGCCATCGCGAGGACTGCGCATCAATACACGCACACTACCAAGCTGCTGGTGTTCCAATTGACGAAACGGGAGAGTGCCCTCAAAAACTGCTCTCTCTCCAACGGCAGTTATAGGATCAAACAGAGTTGATCCACGTCCCAGAATCTCGCCATCAATGCCCAAGACCTGGATCTCAAGAGTTCGCTCGAAAGGAACAATACCGCTCCCGCGTACATACACCGGGCTGTAGATTGATTGGCCGGGCTCGGGGGCGTCAAGCGTGAGGAGAGGCAGTTTTGGCGGTGTGGAAGATGGGGCAGCGCGGACCTCCTCCGAAGGTTGCGGGGTTGGTGGGACGTCTGGCGGCCTGGTGCTCAATGTCGTCGTCAGGCGCGGGAGGGGACTGCCCAGAACTTCGCGGGTTGGGGGAGCATCCCGATTGCCGATCATCTCCCTGGTTGATGTCGATTTAGGAGTGGACCGGAACCGAGAGCAACCGGTCGTCAAGCTCCCCACCATGAGCACGACTATTGTCAGTTGGACGACTCGCCGAACCGGCGGGACTTCTTGGATGTCGGGGCCTCGCGCGGGCATCACTCTGAGTCCCCGCCTCCCAGTCTCAGGATCTGCTCGAAGCCGGCCTTGATGATGTACGCCAAATCCTCAGCACAGTACTCATAGTGAGCCAGACTCGATCCGTAGGGATCGGCAATGTCGTAGTTCTTGCCGATCATCTCACTCAAGAGATAGGTTTTGGGGCCTGCCTCCTGAAATTCGGCCAGAATCGCTTCCCGCTGAGCTTGAGTCATGACCAGAATCAGTTCTGCGCCTGCGACGTCCGTGGCGCTAATGTCCTTGGAACGGTGGTCCGAAATATCGATTCCCCACTTGGCCATCACGTAGGAAGCGTACGAGGCCGGCGGTGAGCCAGTTACGGCCCACGTGCCGGCTGAGCGGACCTCGAACTCTTCTGTCAACCCGACAGACGCCAGCCGATGTCGGAGCAGGCCGGCTGCCATGGGTGATCGACAAAGGTTGCCAGTACAGACCACTAAGATTGTCTTGGGTTTGGCCATGATTGTGAGTTTAGAACCT
>JBHHXF010000610.1:0-2685 GCA_046756905.1 Anaerolineae bacterium
GTTGTGAATGAATTACGAAAGGATTTCTACTCTCGGTGTGCCCGTCGTGCCCACATCTTAGATCCCGTAGTGTTCGGCAAACGCCACCAACGCCTCCTCAAACATGCTCATCGGTGGACGCACCAACCCGGCCCCGATCTGGCCCACGCCGGCCTCTTTGTGGGCGATGCCGGTGTTGACGCGCGGCGGAATGCCCTTCTCCACCACCTTGCGGATGTCGAGGCCTGTGGGCGTGCCCCGGAAGTCCAGTTGGGGGATGGTGAAGTACTTGTGCTCGGTTTGGGTGATCTCGTACATCTCCAGCGTGGTGTTCAGCGCGTCCTGGGGCGTACCGCTGACGAAGGTGACGATGGCCGGCGCGGCTGCCATGGCAAAGCCACCAATGCCGGCCGTCTCGGTGATGGTACTGTCGCCCAGGTCTCCGCTGGAATCGTCGGCCGTGAAGCCGGGGAAGTAGAGACCCTGGGGGGTCGGGACGGGGGCGGTGAACCAGCGGTCGCCCAGCCCGCTGACGCGGATGCCGAAGTCGGTGCCGTTGCGGGCCATGGTGGTGACGATGGTGCTGCCTTCCACACCATGGCCGGCGTCGGCCATGGCCTTGCAGGCCGCCATCACGGGGTTCAGCACGCTGAGGGCGTTGTCGCCCAGGAAGCGCAGCACCTCGGCTGCTACGTCTGGACTGGGGGCGGTCTGCGCGATGAACGGCGCCAGTTTTGTGGTGTAGAGGATCGAGCCGGCCTTGTTGCGGTTGTGTCCTTCGTCGCCCATGTGCAGGGCTTCGGCCAGCAAGGCGCGGATGTCTATCCCCCCGCTGGCCTCGATGGCGTCGGCCAGGACGGGGGCCATGACGTCCTCCATCCAGCGCAGGCGCTGCTGCACGTCGTCGCTGTACGCACCGTAGCGCAGCACTTTGCCGTACCCTTCGTTCAGGCCGGAGAAGCTCAGGTTTCCATGCGTCTTGTTCTCGATGATGTAGACCGACATGGAGGGCGCGATCAGGCCGGCCATGGGACCCACCGCCTGGTGGTGGTGACAAGGCTCCAAATCGACCTCCCCCGATTCCACCAGCGCACGCGCTTCGGCCTCGTCTCTGGCCTTTCCATCGAAGATCAACGCGCCGGTGATGGCACCGCGCATCGGTCCCGATGCCCGCTCCCACGCTTCGTCCTGAGGCTCAGCCCGAAGGGTGATGGGCGGGCCGGCGTGCAACAGGAGATTGTCCCGCATGCCGGGGATCACGTCCCGCGCCTTGCCCACTCCCACCAACACCGGATGGGCTTCCATCATGCGTTCTACGGTTTGGGTGTTTGCGGATTCGATGTCCATTGATTTCTCCTTCCATTGTAGCGTCTTCGTCGCGGGGTATTGGGTATTGGATATTGGGTATTGGGTATTGGGTGTTAGGTGTTAGGTATTGGGTCTTGGGGGACGGTTTCGAGCCATTCTAATTCGTAGTGAGTGAACAAGGGTTCTGTCGCGTCATTTACCCAATCCATGACGTATTCGCCGGAAGCTTCGCGCACTGCTTTTGGTTGTGCCTGATCACCACGTCGTTGGGATTTGAGCGTGGTGGCGAAAGCATTCAACTGCCGTGCAAGACCTGTTAACTGAGTCACGTAGTCCTGCACCTGCTTGGGTGACATCAACTCACGCGTCAAAGCCCGGTTGAGCCAATACTTGGTTTCAAAGAGGCTGCCGCGCGCATAATACAGGAACTGAAGCTTCTCACCGTAATGAAAACGGCCATACGACTCGGCAATGTTGGCCCCGATCGAGTCTGCGGCCTTGGCCAGTTGCTTGCCAACAACATCGCGGGCAAACCAATCCCACCGCACGACCCGTCGCCAAATGTCATCAGCCACAGCCTCCGCAGCCTGCAACACCCTCAAGTCCTCAAATTTCATCGCCATCTCTCATCTCCTCCTGGGAACGAACACCCAATATCTAATACCCAATACCCAATACCCAATATCCAATACCCAATATCTATCCTTTCATCCGTTCCAGAATCGCCATCAACCTCTCATTTCCCCCTGCTGGTGGTCTCCAATCCACCTGAATCGCTGGTGCGCCTTGGGCCGTGAGGCTTTCGGTGAAGGATTCCAGCCCGACGTTGATGCCTGCGAGAGGGCGTTGCAGGGACGCCAGATCTACAGGCCGCAGGCCGGCTGGCGGATCGAGGGTCTGAACCAGCCGTCCGACGTAGCGGACCGCCGCCTCGTTGCTGGTTTCCACCCGCGCGCCGGCAGCCTCGATCTGCTCAACCTGGCCCTGGAGATCCTGCGGGTCCTCGTCGGTGCCAACCACAACGGCGACCACCTCCAGGTGCCGGCCCGCCTTTTCGGCCTGCGCCCGCGCCTGGGCGATGGCCGGCGCCAGCTCGCCGGCCGGGTCGGGATGCGCGCCGTAGCCCAGCACCACGTCCAGCAGGATCACGGCCACCTCCGGGTCATTGGCCTCCTGGTGCAGCCGGCGGATGCGCAGATCGTTGTCCAGCATGGGGTGCAGCCGGCCCACGGTGAACTCGTCTTCGCCCAGGTCGATCACCGTGTGCGCCTGGCTGACCAGCGAGTCCTCCAGGCGATAGCGCTTGTCGATGGGCGTGTTGGAGTACACAGCCGGCAGATAGTCCTGCAGAATGAGCAGGGTTTCATAGGCCAGGGTGCCGCCGGAGAAGAGCCCGCG
>JBHHXF010000611.1:0-2684 GCA_046756905.1 Anaerolineae bacterium
AGGGCAGGGTTCTTGCGGTATACAACGATGGAGCAGGGCAAAACGTTAGCGTGGTGTATAGTTCAATTCTGCGCGAGGTAGATCGTCGCCGTTATCTCGCGACCCTCAGGCGTGCGATCCGAAACTGTCTCGGAGGTTGAGTTGCCGAAGATCACGGCGAGTCGTTCAAGGAATTCTGGCGAAGTGTTGGCCGACCAGATGCCCAGGACGCCGCCGGTCCTTAGGCGGGACATCAGCCGTTGGAGGCCGGCCTGGCCGTATAACTGCTCATTGGCGTCGATAGCCAACCAGCTAGGGCCGTTGTCCACATCGAGGAGTAAAGCGTCGTACTTCGTGCTGGTTTCTTGCAGAAAAGCGACCAGATCGGTCTCGAATAAGTGAGCCCGGGGGTCCATCAGTGGCGCGCCGGCCAGCTCACCCAAGTGCTCGCGGTTCCAGCGGACGATGAGCGGTTCTATCTCGACCACGTCTACACGATCGACTCGAGGAGAGGCCAGCCCCGCTGCCAGCGTGTAGCCCATGCCCAGGCCGCCGACGAGGACTCGCAGGTTGGTTTGACTGGCCGGCAGCCGCTCCAAAGCCAACTGCGCCAGCGCGCGCGCCGACGGCTCGTTGTAGCTCGCCATGAGAAAAACGCCGTTGTAGATGATCTCGTACACATCATCCCGCCGGCGCTGAAGCTGGAGCTCGCCGTTCGGCGTACTTTCCCTGGCAATAACAATTCGTGGGTGCATGTAAATTCCTGGTAGTAGGGGCGAGGCAGGTCGGAAAGCTGGTTCATTTGCAGATGAACCGTCAATCCGACCTGCCTCGCCCCTACTCAGTCCGCCAGGTCCTTCGCCATGGCCAGCTCCGTCTGCGGCACAAAGTCCTCCGGCGTCTTGTGGACTTCCGGCGCTTCGACGAACTGGTTGACCAAGTCCCGCGTTCCAGGAACGTTGAATTGCTCGAAGAGGAAAGCGAACTTGTCCTCCAAAGACGCTCCGATCTGGCGAAGAACGTCGTCGGACAGGCCCCACCAATCGGATTTGACGCCGCCAAAGGCTTTCTTGCGCGTCTTGTAGATGAACTGATCTTCCGTCTGGCCCTCTTTCCACTCGTCGGCGTGGTGCTCTTTGATGTAGGCATAGGCCCTTTCGCGCACCCCCGCCGGCAGCGCCGCGTGCTCGTAGATGATGTTCTGGAAGCCGGTTGCCAGGTGAACCTCGCAGGCGCGCGCTTCGGTGAAGTTTCGGAAAGCCGAGTCAGGCAGGGTGGAAGCACCGTGTTGGACCGCGCCGGCCATGCCATACTCCTGCTGCGCCACGATGGACAGCCGCTTCAGCGTGTCAAAGTCGATTTTCACCTGTGCCAGCGTGCCGTCGGGCAGCACGACGCCGCCGTGGCTGGTCCCCGTCTGGATGCTGATCTTGCTCAGGCCGACCAGGGCGCCATCGAACTGTGACAGGGACTTGTTGTAGCCGTCCATGTAGGCCCGCAGTTCCGGCTCCGTGGAGTTCTTGCCGCCCACTTCGCCGATTTCACCGCCGACAGAGATGGTGATCCCCTCCGGCTCGATGGAGCGTATGAAAGCCGTGAGCGCGGACGACACCTGGTAGTTCTGCCGCTGCTGCTCCATCAGCTCCGCCGGTCCCAGATCGACCAGCGTGGACGTATCCACGTCGATGTTGAAGAAGCCGGCGTTGATGGACTCGGCAATCAGGTCCCGGACAGCCCGCACTTCTTTATCAGGATCGCTGGCGAAGCCTTTGGCGCTCACCTGGAAGTGATCGCCCTGGATGAAAACCGGGCCACGGTAGCCTTCCTTGATAGCTGCCGCCAACATAGCTGCAGTATACTCGCCCGGTCGTTGGTTGGTGTAGCCAATCTCGGAGCGTGCAATCTCAAAGATCATCGGGCCGACGTCGAGCTTGAGCGCTGCCCGGAAGACAGCGCGGGCCATGTAGTACGCGATTCCGCGCAGGTTCATGGCCGGCACCGTAAGATCAGCCGGCACGTCGCCCCGACCACGGGCCATGTAGAAATCTTGAATTGAGGCCGGCCGGATTCCCAGCGCCTGGCCTATCTCCCAAATCAGCCAGCGCGCTGCTGCGCGTTGTCCCACCGGACCGAAGACGGCGTCCCGCATAAGCCGGTCAATTGCCTGGCCCCGCAGGCCGGCCTCGTCCACTACAGAGACAGTCCCGTCGGCCGTCAGCCCCACCAACGGTTCCATATAGGCAAATTCTGCCATCACTTGATCGGGTGTCATTGGTTCCCCAAACTCCTTTCGCTGATAATGCCTTGGTTGCCAACTTCACGCAAGGCGCAAAGCCGATCACTCGTCGCGCACATAGCGGTATCTGTCTCGCGTCCGATACTTCTCCATCATGCGCTCGAAACTCTCTTGCAGATCAATTCCCTGTGAGTTCGCCAGGCAGATGATGGCATACATGATGTCGGTCAGCTCCATGCCCAGGTCCTGCTCCGGCTCGCCGGCCTTCTTGGGCTTATCACCGAATTGATCATTGAGCAACCGGGCAACTTCTCCCACCTCCTCAGTGATACGCGCCAGATTCGACATGGGTGACCAGTAGCCGCCACCCCACGACTGTATCCAGTCGTCCACCTCCTGCTGAAGTTCCCGAAGCGATTTCTCGTCAGCCATGTGCACCCACTTGCCAGTGATCAGTAATCAGTGATCA
>JBHHXF010000612.1:0-2684 GCA_046756905.1 Anaerolineae bacterium
TGATAAGATGGCACAAATAGCAACCAGGCACGTGGCGCACGCCGCCGGCGCGCCGACGGTGGACTTGGACCGAGTCTCGGTCAGTTTCAATGGCACGCCGGCACTGGAGGACGTGACGTTCCACCTGGAGCCGGGCCAGCGCGTGGCCGTGGTCGGCCCGAATGGGGCCGGCAAGAGCACGTTGTTCAAGGTCATCGCGGGGATGTTGCAGCCATCTGCCGGCAGGGTCCACGTGTATGGGCACGGCCCCCACGGCCACATATGCATCGCCTACGTGCCACAGCGCAGCCAGATCGATTGGACCTTCCCCGTCACGGTGGCTGATGTGGTGATGATGGGACGAGTGGGCCAGATCGGTTTATTTCGCTGGCCCAGCCGCAGTGACTGGGACCTGGTACACAACAGCCTGGAGCAGGTGGACATGGAAGGTTTCGCCGGCCGGCAAATCGGCGAGTTGTCGGGCGGACAGCAGCAGCGGGTGTTCATCGCACGCGCACTGGCCCAGGAGGCCGAGTTACTGCTGTTGGATGAACCTCTCACCGGCCTTGACCTGCCCAGCCAGGATGCGATCTTCCAGATTCTGGACGAACTGGAGAGGCGCGGCGTAACAGTGATGGTGTCAACCCACGATCTGGACCTGGCATCGAAGCAGTTCGACCTGATGATGCTCCTGAACCGGCGGGTGATGGCCCTTGGACAACCTGATGAAGTTCTTGCACCCGACACGCTGCTGCGCGCCTACGGGGGCCACATGCACGTGCTGCCGGCTGAAGATGGCTCACTGGTGCTAACGGACACCTGCTGCGATGGGGCGGAGGAGCTCATGTGATGGCAATGCTCTCCTGGCTGACGGACCCTCTGGCGTATCCGTTTATGGTGCGTGGCCTGGCGGCCTCTGTGACAGTTGGGGTGGTCTGCTCGGTGTTGGGCACGTACATCGTCCTGCGCGGCATGGCCTTTTTCGGAGATGCGCTGGCTCACTCGATTCTGCCCGGCGTCGTCATTGCATATCTGGTGGGCTGGCCCCTGTCTCTCGGCGCGCTGCTGGTAGGAATCCTGACAGCGCTGGGCATCGGCGCTCTCAGCACAAAAGGGCAGATCAAGGAAGACACAGCCATCGGGGTGATCTTCGCCGGCGCGTTTGCCCTGGGCGTGGCCCTGCTATCAACAACCAGGAGCTACACCACCGACCTGGCCCACTTCCTGTTCGGCAACGTGCTGGGAGTGTCGAACAGTGATCTATGGCTGACAGGGGGTCTGGGCGCGCTGGTGCTGCTGACCATTGTAGGCTTCTACAAAGAGTTCCTCGTTCTGTCCTTCGATCCGATCCTGGCTGAGACACTGCGACTGCCGGCCACTTTCCTGCGCTACCTCTTGCTGGTTCTCATCGCCGTTACCATCGTCGTTTCGCTGCAAACCGTCGGCGTGGCGCTGATGGTGGCCATGCTGGTGACGCCGGCGGCTTCGGCTTCCCTACTGACGCGACGCCTGCCGCCGATGATGGTCGTTGCGGCGGTGATTGGCGCGTTTTCCGGTGTTGCCGGCCTGTACCTGTCGTTCTACAGGAACATTGCTTCGGGGCCGGCAGTGGTCCTAACAGCGACGGCCATTTTCGCGCTGGCCTTCCTGTTTGCACCCCGACGTGGCATCGTGTGGAACTGGATGCGGTGAAGAGGGCGCAAGCGGTCCGATTGCCATGCCTACGAACCTTCCCCCGGAGTATTTTGAGGCCGAAGCGCAATACCGCGCCGCCCAATCGCCTGCGGAGAAAATCGCCCGCCTCGAAGAACTGATCGGCACCATCCCTAAGCACAAGGGTACCGATAAGCTCCGGGCCGATCTGCGCCGGCGACTCTCCAAGCTAAAAAGCGCGGCCCAGACCCGAAAAGGTGTCAGCCGGCAGGTGTCCCCCTTCCACATTGATAAAGAAGGCGCCGGCCAAGTAGCGGTGGTTGGTTCGCCCAACGTGGGCAAGTCCGCGCTGATAGCAGCGTTAACCAACGCCAACCCCGAAGTCTCGCCAGCCCCCTTCACCACCTGGACCCCCACCCCCGGAATGATGCCGGTGGAGAATATCCAGGTCCAGTTGATCGACACCCCCCCACTGAACATGGACTTTGTCGAACCCGAATTGCTGGACCTGATTCGCCGAGCAGACCTGATCCTGCTGGTAGTGGACCTGCTGACAGACCCGGTAAAGCAGCTTGAGGATACCGTCGCCATCCTGCAAGAGAATCGGATCGTCCCGCTCCGTCTGAAGGATCGCCACGCAGAACGACGCCGGCTGACCTTCGTGCCCCTGTTGGTGCTGGCCAACAAGAGCGATGACGAAGATTCAGATGAGGTCTTCGAGATTTTCCTCGAACTGCTCGACGATGACTGGCCGCTGCTCCCCGTCTCGGCCGTGACCGGTCGCAACCTTGAGCGCCTGAAGCAGGCTGTGTATGAGCGTTTGAACATCATTCGCGTGTACTCCAAGGCGCCCGGAAGAGAGCCTGATCTCAGCGCGCCATTCGTGCTGAAGAAGGGAGACACCGTCGAGGAGTTTGCCGGCAAGGTCCACCAGGACTTCTACAGGAATCTGAAGACAGCCCGGGTCTGGGGCAGCGGCGTATTTGACGGGCAGTTAGTTGGCCGAGACCACGTCCTGCACGACGGCGACGTGGTGGAACTGCGCATTTAGG
>JBHHXF010000613.1:0-2683 GCA_046756905.1 Anaerolineae bacterium
CCCACAACCACGACACACTGCCCCTGCCCGGCCGGCCCCCAGGCACCATGGGCCAGGGCCATCGTGGCTCCGGCCCGCACGTCTTCCATGGCTCTGACCAGCCGGTCCAACCCGGCGACGAAGGGCGGCACGCCGGCCAGCAGGCCGCCCCGAGGATTGACCGGCAATGCGCCACCTGGCGCTGTTACGCCCTCCATCAGCAAGCGTGGCCCTTCACCAGGGCCACAAAAACCGAGACCTTCGCACCAGAGCAACTCCTGGTGAGCGAAGGCCTCGGAAACATGGGCAACCTGGATTTCGTGGCGCGGGTCCGCGATGCCGGCCATACGATAGGCGCGGCGGGCGGCTTCCTGCAAGGCGGTTGGGGCGGCCAGGTCGCGGTCGCCCAGGTAGTGGGGCTCGACAGCGTATCCGAAGCCTCGGATGTACACCGATGGGCCATCGACCTGCCCCCCCTGAGAGGGTGTGGCCAGCACCAGAGCACAGGCGCCGTCCGCCACGGGGGGAACTTCCAGTTCGTGGATGGGAGAAGCGAGCACAGGGGAGGCCAGCACATCGTCCAGGGTCAGCCCAGGTTCCTGCCGATTCTTTACGGCCACCCCGGCGGGGCCATCGGGGGAGATGCCGTAACGGTCGAGATAAACTTGCGCCTGAAGCGCAGCCGCCGCCAGGTCATCCAAACCCAGCGGCTGCTGATACAGAGGATCGAAGGTCCAATTGGACAGCGCCCAGCGGTCCGCCATCGACCCCTTACTATGAGCCACGACCAGCACGGTCTCATAGCTGCCGGCCAGGCCTGTGCTGAGCCCAGCCGAAGCGATACTCATCGCGGCCTGGCAGACGGCCAGCAGACCGTCGCCGGCCACCCGCGTCTCCGGCTTCATCACCGCACCGACCACCTCGGTCACAGCCATGTTGGAGGCGGTGAGACCGTCCCACAGGTCCACAGAGGCGGTGACTACTGCGTCGATGTCCTGGATGGACAGGCCGGAGTCGCTGAGGGTCGCCTGCACAGCCTGGTGGACCAACTCAGGAATGGAGCGCTGAGGCTGCGGTGTGTAGGGTGTGCAGCCACAGGCAATGAGGGACACAGGGGGCTGAGTCACAAGATGGCTTCTCTCCCCGCTCGAGAGCTTCGTGGGATCGGCTGTTCGGATGGAATCGGCAGGGTTGATTGTATATGAATATCGCTCAGTATATGAGCGATATTCACTCATAGTATATCACAAGAGTTAGAGCCTGTCAAGACCCCGAACACACCAACTCTAGCAACTCGGGCAGACCTATACCTCGTGCCCATCAGCACCGACGTCAGCGCAACACCCCGCTTCATGACGGCATGTTGCGAGTGGCGAACCTGCGGCCGAGGCGTTGTCTCTGCATCCAGGATGGCCCCATGGCTTCCTCCGCCGAGGTCATCGTAGATGCAGAGAACGAGGTCATCGAAAGTCGGGAGGACAACAACGTCTGGCGGGGCGCCGTGCCTACAGCGGTGCCGGCACCGTACTGCACACCGCCTCCCACTGCGACACCGACGTCAACCGCCACGCCCACACCAACCGCCACACCGCTACCCCAGGTCGAGGATAGCTCGCAGAATCCGCCACCCTGGTTCGTCGATCCGTTCACCTCGAACATTGCCGTCATCACGCTGGACTATCAGACGCTGGAACTGAAGCAGGCCTACTACACGCGCCAGCCGCCATGCGATGACAGGCGCCCGCCGGCCGACGACGAGGAGCTGCGCTGGCGCGCGTCGGGCGTGTTCGCCGGCACCGTGTGGTGGGTGGCCGATCTCTACGACAAGGGAACCGATTCGCTGGAGAAGATCAACTTCCACATCTCCCGCGTCGGTGATTTCGTCGTGCTGCAGGAGCCACCCCACGACTTCGGCGGGGTGGCCGTCTCGCACCCCTGCAGCGGCATGGTGCTGTTCGCGGGGAGCGTCATCTGGATGGGGCGTGGCCGGCAGTTGCATCCGGCCGATCCCATTCCTTCCGAGGCGCTGCAGCACACGTCGGAGGAGGCGCCGGCGCCGCAGCGAATCGACGTATCGTCGGTGGACTCAAAGGCAACTGATACCTGCACGCTCCCCCCGATGGCCAGGGGCAGCAAGAGCCGCCCCTCGGCGTTCAGTTGCTCTTGCCAGGCCGGGGCGATATCCCAGGCGCCCACCGTCAGGATGATTCTATCGTACGGCGCGGCACCCGCATAGCCGAGCCCGCCATCGCCGCACACCACCTGCACCTGGTCGAAGCCGGCGGCTATCAGATGCTCGCGCGCGCTTTCCACGATGCCCTCATCGATGTCCACCGTGACGACCCTTCGGCAGGCTCAGGGCAGGCTCTGGCCGGCGTCGCCGACAATGTGCGCCATGAGGGCGGCATTGTAGCCGGTCCCCGCGCCGATCTCCAACACGCGGTGGCCGGGTTCCAGCCGGAAACGACCTCGCGGACGAGCGATTCCCCAGAGTTCAGGAATTGCGCGTGCGTCCACTCGCGCTCCACCTGGTAGACCTCGCTACAATCCACAACATCAGTGTGAACATCGCTCTTCGTCCGCAGTGCAAGGTTCCAGCGAATCAGCGCTGGTTCACCCGTGTTTACGATCCGCGTCCTGGCCCAAATGCTCATATCGAGCTTCCGGGCTGATGAACGACGGTTCGACGATTATGACGAAGCCA
>JBHHXF010000614.1:0-2675 GCA_046756905.1 Anaerolineae bacterium
GCTTCTGCAATCACAATCGCTTCGCCCAGGTCAATGGCGCCGGTGTACAGGGCCTGGCCGATGATGATACCCTCAACGCCCACCTTCTCCTGCGCTTTCAGTGCCTTCACATCGTTGATCGAGGCCACGCCGCCGGAGGCGATGACCTTCAGGCCGGTTTCGGCCGCCAGCCGGCGCGTGCCGGCCACGTCCGGTCCGCGCATCGTGCCATCGCGGGCGATATCGGTGTACACCACGCGCTCCACGCCCAGCGCCAGAATTCGCTCCGCCAGGACCATCACATCGACATCCGACATCTCTTTCCAGCCATGCGTCGCCACCCGCCCGCCGCGTGCATCGATCCCGACCACAACGCGCTCTGCGCCGAAGCGCTTCACAGTCTGAGCCACGGTTTCGGGCGCCGTGATCGCCATCGTGCCGATGATGACTCGCGTCACGCCCATCTGAAGCATTCGCTCCATGTCCTCGATACCGCGCAGTCCGCCGCCAAACTGCACCTGGGCATCGACGGCGTTCACGATCTCCTCCACGACGGCCAGGTTGTCCGATGCCTGCCCAAAAGCGCCGTCCAGGTTGACGAGGTGGAGCCACTCAGCCCCCTGCTCGGCCCATTCGCGGGCAATAGCCAGCGGATCGTCCCCGAAAACGGTCTCCCGCTCAGGATCCCCCTGGTACAGCCGAACACAGCGCCCCTGTCGCAGGTCAATAGCCGGAAAAATGATCATCTCTCGGTTCCAGTGGTCAGTATTCAGTGATCAGTGATCAGTCAACATGTCCCTACGGGGATCCATGAAGCATAGAATTTGCTGGATGGCTGGATAGCTGGATGGCTCATGTCACCGCTCAGCCATCCAGCCATTAGCTACTAGCCAACTATTTTTGGGTCAACGCACATTTGTGGGGTGCTGACCTGGGTTGTCGGGACGCCCCCCCTCAATCCCCCCAAAGGGGGGGAGGCTTTCCCGTCCTCCCCCCTCTGGGGGGAGCTAGAGGGGGGCCATGAGTGTTGTCCCCACCGGGTCTTTCGCCACCCCACTAATCTGCGTTGAGCCTTATTTTAGAGTAGTGCCTCTTTGTACCCATCCCACGCGATCGTCACATCCAGTCCCTCGCTCCGAAGTCTTGCCTCCAGCCGGCGCAGATCATCGTACGAGTTCCCGTCAGGCTCCTCAATGTGATGGAAGATCAGCCGGCGGGGTTGTAGCCGGTCGACCATCTGCATGGTTTGTCTGTGCGTTGCTTCGAAGGTCAGCACGACGTGGTCTGTCGGAATGCGTCGCTCGCCGGTGAATGGGTCATACTCGAAGATGCCGATGGGCAATACGGCCAGGTCGATGCCGGCCAGCCGCTCAGGCGGCGTCCATCCCACCAACTCGTCCATGGCGATGAGGACTCGCCGGCCATCTCCAGTGAACAGAAAGGCATACACCGATGGATCGGCCAGTTGGATCGGCTCGATCTGCCAGCCACCGATGCTCACCGGCTCACCCTCATCGATCACGTGGACTTCGACCCACCCTTTGTTCGTCATGAAGTCGAAGTGTTCGGCCAGTCCTTGCTGCTCCTGAAAGTCCCTGGCGACCTGCGCCGGCAGATAGATCGGCGTGGTGCGCGGCTGTGGCGGCCAGTGGCGCCAATCGGCGTTGGTGGTCTCCCAGACGCGCCGGCCCAGCGTGTGGTCGGGGTGCCAGTGCGAGTACAGGCCGGCCGCGATGTGGTCGATGCCGGCGCGGTTCAGTTGAAACTTGCTCTCCTCGGGTGTGTCGATGAGAACATCGGGGCCGTGGACGAAGATCGACGGTCCTGTGCGTGCGTAGGGTGGTCCCTTCTCGCGCGCCTCGTCGCATAGCCGGCAGTGGCAGGCCGGCCGCGGGGTGGTTATTGCTCCACCTGTGCCCAGGAATTCGATCTCCATCATGCTGAAGAACAGCGGATCGCTCGGATTCACGGATTACTCGGATTCGCGGATCGCCCGGCGCAGAATCCGTTAATCCGAGCGATCCGCGTTCTCACGCCCCTCGAGAATGCTCACAAAATTCTCCAATATCCGCAACCCCACATCCTGGCTCTTTTCGGGGTGAAACTGAATGCCCCAAACGCGATCTCGACCGACTATCGACGCAAAGTCGATGCCATAGTCCGTAGTGGTTACGATCACTTCCTCGTCCACCGGCTCCACGAAGTAGGAGTGGACGAAGTAGGCGAAACTCTCCGATGCGATGGCGGCCAGGAGCGGATCGTCGCGCTGAATGTGAATCTGGTTCCAGCCGATGTGCGGTACTTTGAGCTCGCTGTCGGGAAAGCGGCGCACCCGCCCGCGAAACAGGCCCAGCCCCTGGTGCTGGCCCATTTCTTCGCTGGTTTCAAACATGAGTTGTTGACCCAGGCAGATGCCCAGGAATGGCCTGCCGGCCTCGACGACGCGGTGAATGGCTGCGTCCAGGCCGGCCTCCCGCAGGTTGCGCATGGCGTCGCCAAACGCCCCCACGCCTGGCAGCACGATGGCCGGTGCCTGAGCGATCACGTCCGGGTCGGCGGTGATGATGGCCTGAGCGCCGATGTGCTCGAAGGCTTTCTGCACGCTGCGCAGGTTGCCCATGCCGTAGTCGATGATGGCGAGGCGGGATGCGGGATGCGGGATGCGGGATGCGGGATGCGGGATGCGGGATGCGGGA
>JBHHXF010000615.1:0-2668 GCA_046756905.1 Anaerolineae bacterium
GACAAGACGGGGCCGGCACGCGGCCTCACTCAGCATTATAACATAGAAAGCTGGTGAATACAAGCTTGTAGCCGGGAGCGTTACCCAACGGCGCATCGGTGATAAGACGACTCGCGAGACCAGATACTACATTACCAGCCTGGAGAGCGATGCTCAGCGTTCGCTGGCCGTGAATTGCCCTATATTGACCGCCCCACGATTCCGTGCAGGGAGTCCGTCACGGCCGTCGAAAAACTCATTTCTGATTCTGCCCACCCGATATCTTGTGGTTCACTGCTTGGATCTGCCCAGATATAGCGATGGCAAAATTAGATCCGAAAATTGTTGTGCCAATGACGGACTTCCTGCCGTGATACCATAAGTGGCAAGTCTGGTAACTTACCACGCGTGCCACCTATGGAGATAGCCCATGAAGTTCGTAAACCGCGAACAGGAACTCACCGCTCTAGACGCCATGTGGCAACGGCCCGGCGCCCAGTTCCTTGTCCTGTACGGCCGGCGGCGTGTCGGCAAGACAGCGCTCCTGCTGCGCTGGGCCGCCGACAAGCCGGCCATCTACTGGGTTGCACGACGGACATCCACGACGAACCTGCTGCGCGATTTCTCCCAGGCCATCTATCGCCACGAACATCCCGCAGCTCCCGTCGACCCGGCCTTCAGTTTCCCCTCATGGGAGATGGCCCTGCGCCAGGCCGGCCATCTGGCTGTCGATGAACGCTTGCTGCTCATCTTGGATGAACTGCCCTACGCCTTTGCCGCCGATCCCAGCCTTTCCTCCACCCTGCAACTGGTCTGGGACCACGATCTGCAACATACCAACCTCTTCTTGGTGGCCGCCGGCAGTCGCATCGGCATGGTCGAGCAGGAGATGCTGAGCTACCGCGCCCCTCTCTATGGCCGGGCCACTGGCAAAATGCTTCTACGGCCGCTTCCCTTCTACGCCCTGGCCGAGTTCTTCCCTCGCTACAGCGCTGTGCAACGGGTGTGGCAGCAGGTAGGGGGACAACTGAACGCCTTTGTGGGGCGCACGGCGTTCGAGGATCTGTGTCGGACCTGGGTGCTGACGGCGGGGGACCAGGAAGATCTGCCCTTTGTTCCCGAGCGCGTAGGCCGCTACTGGGATGCCCACACCGAGATAGACGTGGCGGCCATCTCCTGGTCGGACCAGGCGCTGCTGCTGGGCGAAGCCAGGTGGCGTGCGCAGCCGGTGGGGGTGCCGGTGCTTGATAGGCTCAAGGCCAAAGCAGAGCGGATTCGGCCCGGCCACGACTGGGCGGTACACCGGCCTTGTTCAGTCGTGCCGGCTTCACCAGGCCACTGCACCAGCGGGCTGAGGCCGGCCAGGTGCTGTTAGTGTCGTTGGATGAAATGATCAGCGCCGTTTGAGCAGCGCTGAGATTGTAGTGTCCCCCGGTAGGCTCATGCGCTTGCCAGCTGATGTACGGTGAGATATCTCCTACACAACAATGTGCTCGGGTCGCCGGACCTGAGGTAAGGAGGCATGACGATAGGGCGCTGGAAGATTCCGTTGCATGGTAGCCAGGCGCTTTCGGATCGCAGCTTTTTGTGCCGCCCATTGACGGATCATTGGCTGGTCAAGTGTAGCCACGCAGTGCATGCCCAACACGCCGGCGTCCTTGCTTGTGCCAAAGGTGGCCAAGGCCAAAACAGCCGCATCTTCTCGGGTAAAGCCATGGTCACGCAGCCGCCGCGCCCACCGCTTGAAGTACCGTGCGGGTTGCACTACTTCTGTGCGGTTACGAAAAAGGTGGATGATAGCCGAATAGCGAGGTAAACTCTCCAGGCGCCGCAGCACGTTATCAGTCGGTGGCACAATGAACAACCGAATGCCCTCAGTGTTGGCTCGCTCGTAGAGGTCGAGCGCGAATAACTCCTCTTCGGTCAGGTTTCGTGCCTCGGCCAGCTTCAACAGGCCTTCCATCACACGTCGAGCAGTGACCTTATCGAGCAGGCACCGCATCAGGTCGGACATCCAACTCCTCGAGCCCTTCCAGGTCTACTTCGGCCCATTCATCCCACAATCGGGCTCGATCTTCGTCTGATAGATTCAGATACTGCCCCAGCGTCAGATCGCCCAGGAAGAGCTCAGTGGGCGATAGGGATTGGCCACTCAACGCCTGCATCACCTCTGCCCGCACTCGCTCTACAGCAGCACGCGCCTCGTCTACTGTCCGCGGTGCTGCCTGCGTGACCACCTGGCGCAGATCAGGCACCAGGTCGAGCAGCCGACGCTGATCGGTCGGACTCATCTGCTTGATCACGGCCGCTACCTGTTCTACACTCACCGGTAAGGCAAATACTGACTCATCCATGGCTTTCTCCCCTATTCGAAGATACTCAAGCCTCGTTCCCAGATTCCTTTGCGAACCTCTCACGAGTATTCTACCACGACAAGGGTCGTGTGGCAAGCCTCCCCGGGCCAAAGTCGGGTAGAGAGCGCCGACGCGCACCCACTTGTCCCCCTCACCGCTTTCTGCTACCATTCCCACCATGAACCCCAGCATCCGTGTCTCCTGGCTGAAGCGCCTGCGGCGCCGGACAGACGATCGGACCGGAATCGTTGTCGGCGCGGTCGCCGCCGGCACAACAGCGGGGGCTGCGATTCTCTTCGCCATAGCCTTCCTGCTGTTGGGCAGCGCCGCCACCG
>JBHHXF010000616.1:0-2663 GCA_046756905.1 Anaerolineae bacterium
TAATCTCTGAGCAGTATTCATGGCAAAACGATCTACAAAGCGACGCGGCCCAGCGCGCGCGACACCCAAGGAGATTCGACGCCGGAGTAGAAGCCGAGAACAACAGCGAACACTCCTCTTTGGGGTAGGCTTGGTGGTTGCCGCGATTGTGCTGATCTTGGGCATCGGTTTTTACCGGGAGAATATTGCTGCCGTACGGGCGCCGGTAGCCGTTGTAAACGGTCAGACCATCACGACTCGGGACTACCAGCGGATGGTCAGCTATCAGCGATTTAACCTGGTCTCTCGTTTTGGTGGCCAAGTAGATCAACAAGTGCTGGCGGATTTCCTCCAGAATCAGTTGCCCCAAACGACTCTGGATAACATGATTGATCAGGTGTTGATCGAGCAGCATGCTGCTGAAGCGGGAATAACCGTGACAGACGATGAGGTCCAGACGACTATTGAACAGCAGTTTGGCTTCACAGGCGATGTGGAAGTGCCCACGACGCCGGCCAGTGATGCTATTACCACTACGAGTTCTGCCGGGTCCGTAACCCGCGAGGATTTTGAAGCAGCTTTTACCAACTTCCTGGAGACGTTGAACGCGCAGACCGGTCTCTCAGAGGCCCAATACCGCAAAGTTTTGGCCGGAGAGCTGCTCCAGGACAAGGTGAGTGAGCAGATTGTCGCGGACGTGCCGGCGACCGCCGCGCAGGTTCACGCTCGCCATATATTGGTGGAGACTGCAGAGGAAGCCCAATCAGTCTATCAGCGTTTGTTGGACGGGGAAGAATTCGCTGTAGTTGCTGAAGAGGTCTCTACCGATACGGGCTCAGCGAAGGATGGTGGCGATCTCGGCTGGTTCGGTCGCGGCCAGATGGTCGCCGAGTTCGAAGATGTCGCCTTCAGCGCGCCCATCGGTGAGATCAACGAACCTGTCAAGAGCCAGTTTGGTTATCATATAATCCAGGTCATTGAGCGAGACGAGAATCGTACGCTGTCGTCGGCTCAGCTCGAACAAGCACAGCAGCAACGCTACAGCCAGTGGCTCGACGAACAACGAGCCAGCAGTGACATTCAACGATACTGGACCCCCGAGATCGTACCCACGCTACCAGGGACTAGCGCGAACAGCCAACCGATACCACTCCCGCCGGCTCCATCAACACCGGCTCAATAAATTCTTGGGAGGGGGAGATATGCGCGGCAGACGCCGGCGCATTCTACCGGCACTTTTTCTTGCACCGACCATGTTGCTGGCCTGGATCGGTGCATTGCATACCGGCGCAGACCTGATCCAGTCATCCCCCATGCAGTTGCCGCCGTCGGTCGTAGGACAGGTCATCGCCAGCGTGTCCACCGACGAGCTGATAGCTCACATATGCCATCTCCAAGACAAGGATGCCCTGGGGTACTGCAACACCCAGGGGAGTCGATATTCAGAGAACGCGGCTGGCTTAGGGGAGGCGGCCGACTACATAGCTGGCCAGTTTCAGCAGTACGGTTTGCCTGTAACTGCCCAGACCTTTACGCTGGCCGCCCACTCCTTCGACCAGGACCCACCTGCCGTTCTGACGAATGTCATCGGCACACTGGAGGGCGTAGCGCCGCCGACGAGTCGAGGCACCGTCATCATCTCAGCTCACTACGACTCGACCGCCAGCGGGGCGGCGTCAGGCGGGCCGGCGCCCGGCGCCGATGACAACGGCAGTGGTGTGGCGGCTGTGCTGGAGGCTGCCCGTCTACTCAGCCAACGCCGGTTTTGGCACACGGTGAGTTTTGTCACCTTCGCCGGCGAGGAGCAGGGGCTTCACGGCAGCCGCCACTACGCTGAAGTCGCGCAGGACGCCGGAGAGAACATCATCGGTGTGCTCAACGCCGACATGATCGCCTATGAAAGTGACGACGATCCTCGTCTGGAGATCCACGCCGGCCATCTCCCCCAAAGTGCAGCTCTCGCTGATGGGCTCGATAACATAATCCGCGACTATAGTCTCGAGCTGTTGCCACAGATCATATTGGGCGCTGCCACCCGCGCCAGCGATCATGCCTCCTTCTGGGATCACGGCTTTCCCGCCGTCCTCGTGATTGAGGATTCGGAATTGGCGGGCCCCACAGACGATTTTAACCCGTACTATCACACAGTGGACGACACGCTGGACAAGATAGATCGAACTTACTTTGCGCAAATGGTACAGGCTGTCTTGGGGGCCGTGACTCGTCTGGCACGGCCTGTGGGGCCGGATTTGCGTGTCGTCCAGGAAGGGCCGATTGAAGTGATGCCTGGGCAGATGGTGACCGTTACGCTGGCTTATAGCAATGCCGGCACGGCGTCGGCCACTGGCATCGTACTCACGGACACACTGTCTTACGGTCTGGTGTACGATTCGGACAGCAGCAGTTTTCCGCGCACCTTCGACGCGGCCGGACGCGTGATGTGGGATGTGGGGGAAGTGGATGCAGGCACAGGCGGTACTATTCTCCTCACGGCGACAGTGCTGTCGAGCTTGCAGGATGGCCTGTCTGTGGGCAGCCGTACAGCGATAGCCGGGCGCGACCTCGATGCTGATGGGGCCGACAATGTCTCCTTGATGGAGATGACCGTTCGAGACAGGCAGCGTACTTACGTGCCTCTCGTGTTAGCGCCTGGCCATTCCCACCGATCGGCTACATCTCACTAG
>JBHHXF010000617.1:0-2654 GCA_046756905.1 Anaerolineae bacterium
AGCTCCCTGCTGCCATAACCCAGAATGCGCCGCGCCACGATGAGCGTGTTGATCTGGCCGGTGCCCTCGAAGATGTCGTTGATCTTGCCGTCGCGCATCCACTTCTCAGCCAACAGCTCACGTGAGTAGCCCAGGGGACCCAGGATTTCGACCGCTTTCTGCGTGATCCAGGTGACGACCTGGCCGGCCTTCACCTTGCACATCGAAGCCTCTAGCGTGTTGGGCTGGCGGTGGTCCATCATGGAGGCGGCGCGCAGGGTCAGGAGCCAGGCCGCTTTGTACTGCGCCTCCATCTCCAGCACATCTCGTTCCACGGCGCTGAGGGCATGGCGCGGCTCACCGTAGCGGATTTCGATCCCCTCTGCGGTCAGTTTCTCCTTCGTCAGCTCAAGCGCGGCTCGGGCGACCCCCAGAGCGCTGGCGGCGACGATGGGACGCGAGGCATCGAAGGTAGCCATAGCTCCCTTGAAGCCGGCCTTGCTCCCGTCACGCTGACGTACCTCGGCGCTGCCCAGGATGTTGTCGTACGGAATGCGGCAGTCGTTCAACACCAGCGCCGCCGTATCGCTAGCCCGTATCCCCAGTTTGTCCTCGACCTTCGTTATCTGGGCGCCCGGCGTGCCGGCCTCTACCACAAATGGCTTCATCCCCGCTCGCCCGGCCGTTGGGTCCACCGTTGCCCACACAACAATCAGCCCGTCCGATTCCTCGAAGGCCAGCCGGCCGCCGGTGATGAATATCTTCTCGCCATTCAACACCCACTCGTTGGTCTCCTCGTCTAGGAGAGCGGTGGTCTTGATGGCTGCGGTATCGGAGCCGGCGCCCGACTCGGTCATGGCCATTGCCCCCCACTTTGGCGGGTCCTCGGCGAAGCGGCGCAGGAGGCGTTGTTGCTGCTCCGGTGTTCCCACTGCTTCGATGGCCGCGCCGGCCAGCGCGGCGGAGGGCGTGCACAGGTACAGGCCGGCGTCGCCCCAGGAGAACATCTCTACCATGTGAATCATGCGAATGTTGCCTGTACCTGGTCCCGTGCGTTCCCGCCGTTGAGATGGATCGCGGTCGAGCCGGCGCTGCTGAGTATCACGCATGAAAGACCACATTGCGTTGATGTAGTCCCAGGGAATCTCGTGCTCGTGCTCGTCGAAATGGCGCGAGGCCGGCCGCATGACATGCTCCGCCACCATCTGGGCCATACGAAGCTCGTTCTGAATCTTCTCGGGAAGCTCGAAGTCAATCATCAGCCTGTCTCCTACACAATGGCCAGACCGTCAAAGGTGGCGAACCCACGACCGTTGCGCAACCATCGCTCCACCGGATGGTCCCGAATGTAGCCGTGCCCACCCAGCACCTGAACTGCGCTGTCCGTGACGAAGAGTACCATGTCCTGGGCGTACTCGCGTACCAGATACGCCTCTTTGCTCGCGTCCTCGCCCCGATCCATTTTCCAGGCCGCTTCCCACGTCATCAGACGCGTGGCATCTACCTCAATGGCCATCTCGGCCAGCATGAAGGCGATGGCCTGGTTCTGAGCGATGGGTTTACCGAACTGGACCCGCTCTTTGGCGTAGTCGCGGGCGTATTCGTAAGCGCCCCGTGCCACACCCACCGCCAGCGCAGCACTCGCTACCCAGAAGTGGTTGAGGATGCGCTGAAAGTCCGTGCCGGCCTCGCCTCCCAGCCGGCGCTCCGCACCAACGCCCACCTCCGAAAACGTCACGTCGTACATCGGCAGCGCCCGCAGTCCCATCAGCCGGTTCCGCTCTCCAACACTCACGCCGGCGGCAGCCCGATCCACCACGTAGCCATGCACCGCCTCGGTCCCACTGTCGCGGGCGAAGACCAGGATCGTTTGAGCGTCGGCGGCCAGCGGGACGTAGGTTTTCTGGCCGCTCAGCACCCAGTCGCCGTTGTTGGACGTGGCAGTGGTGGTTGGCCGGCGTGGATCGTAGCGAATCGCCGGTTCGATCACCGCCGCGGTCGCTGCCGGAAAACGGCCTTCGCAGAAATCGGGCAGGTAGTGACGCTGCTGCTCCTCCGTGCCGGCGAGCAGAACCGGCAGGGCGAAGAGGGCCGGCGTCATGATGTGCAACGCCAGCGACAGGTCGCCCCACGCCAGCTCCTCGGCCGCCAGCACGCCGGTCACGGCCGACTGCTCGCCAAAACCGCCCATCTCTTCGGGAATGGCAGCCGGCAGCAGCCCGATCTCCCACCCGGTCTGGATTACATCCGCCGGCGGATGGCCGCTTTCGTCGGCTTCGTGGGCCGCCGGCCGCATCTGCTTCTCCGCAAAAGCACGGACAGCGTCCACAATCATTTGCTGTTCTTCGGATGGCGTAAAGGAAATCACCAGTGCTTGCCTCCCGATCAATCTACCCAGTTCGTCACGATCAGGCCAGGTACTCGCTCAAAGTGACGCACGTTGCGTGTGACCAGAGTGGCGCGATGAGCGAGGGCGATGCTGGCGATCAGCAGGTCAGCCCGACTGATCTTCCTCAACCCTGCAGGAGCGTCCGATTGTCCTGGCTCCGCAGCCAGTCGTCGATGGCGTCTTTGAGAAAGCGCCAGGTATCTTCGATCCGCCGGCCTGGGATATGGCCTCGGCTTGCTTGATATTCAATCGTCTCCTTTGGAAGCCGCAGGTAGTCGGCTGCTTC
>JBHHXF010000618.1:0-2646 GCA_046756905.1 Anaerolineae bacterium
ATAGAATGAGTCGCATGCGAAAGGACTTGCGATGAGCGCGCTATTCGGCGGAATCGAGGCCGGCGGCACCAAGTTTGTGTGCGCTGTCGGCACTGGGCCGGACGACGTGCGGGTGGACGTGCGGTTTCCCACCACGACGCCGACGGAGACCATCGGCCGGGCGATTGCGTTTTTCCGTGCGCAGCCGGCACTGCCGGTCGCAATCGGCATTGGCTCTTTTGGCCCGCTGGATCCCGACCCGACTTCGCCGACCTTTGGTTCCATCAGCTCCACGCCCAAGCCCGGCTGGTCCCACGTTGACTTTGTCGGGATGGTCCGCCAGGCCCTCGATGTGCCGGTCGGTTTCGACACGGACGTGAACGTGGCCGCCCTGGGTGAGCATCGCTGGGGGGTGGCTCAGGGGTTGGACAGCTTCACCTACCTGACGATTGGCACGGGGATTGGCGGCGGCGGGATGATGAATGGCCGGCTCATGCACGGCCTGCTTCATCCCGAGATGGGCCACATTCGCATCCCCCACGACCGCCAGGCCGACCCCTTCGCCGGCTGTTGCCCGTATCACGGGGATTGCCTGGAAGGATTGGCCGCCGGCCCGGCGCTGGCCGAGCGGTGGGGTCAGTCGGCGGAGACGCTGCCGGCCAACCATCCGGCGTGGGAGCTGGAGGCCCACTACCTGGCGCTGGCGTTGGCCAACTTCATCTGTACTCTTTCGCCCCAACGCATTGTGATGGGCGGCGGGGTGATGGAACAGCCCCGCCTTTTCCCGCTGGTGCGGCAGAAGGTGCAGGATCTGCTTAAAGGCTACGTCCGGGCCCCCGAGCTTGGGGAAGAGATCGACCGCTACATTGTGCCGCCGGCGCTGGGCCAGCGAGCCGGCGTGCTGGGGGCGATTGCGCTTGCTGAGCAGGTGGCGAGTGGTTTTCACGCTTCGCTCAGGTCTTCCCGCGCTCCGTGAGCCGGCGGAGTACAGCGGCAGTGATCTGGCGTACCAACTCGGCGTCAGCGGACATGGCGGTTTTCCCGTGACGGATGGAGTATAGCCTTTGGATGGCCTCTTCGGGCAGCCCGGAGACGACGCCCACCGAGGAGGCTGCCAGCACGACCTTCGCCGCCTGCTCGACCCACTCCATCCGCATGAGCGCCTGGAAGATGTCCACGCCCAACGTCAGCGCACCGTGGCGGTCGAGTAGAATGGCATTGTAGTCCTGCACCAGTTCGCGTATGGCATCGGCGCCTTCGGGGGTGCCCGGTGTGGCATAGGGTGCGGTGGGAATGACTCCCAGGTGGTAGATCACTTCGGGCAGGACGCTCTGGTCCAGGCGGATGCCGGCCACCGTGCACGCGATGGCCATGGGTGGGTGCGCGTGAATCACGGCCTGCACGTCGGGTCGGCGCCGATAGACTTCGAGGTGCATATCTGTCTCCGACGACGGCTTCAGATGCTGCCGGCCCTGGCGGACAGACGGGATCAGTTCGCCCGCGAGATTAACGGTGAGCAGGTCATCAGGCTTCAAGAAACCCTTGTCGAAGCCACTGGCTGTGATGAGAATTCTCTCTTCGTCAAGCCTTGCACTCAAGTTGCCATCACTGCCGGGTGCCAGGCCCTGGGCCTTCATTCGGCGACCGGCTTCACAGATCGATTCCCGAAGGGTAAATTCGCGGGTGTGAGCGGAGTGGGTGGACATATCTGAAAGTTTAGCACAAATCGTGAGCCGCGTCACCTCGTACAATCGACTGGGGTGCACTAACAACTTGTCACGGATAGGTGACCGACACTTCGAACGCCGCTCGATTTCGGGCGAAATCCTCGCAAAAGTGCCGGTCACCTGACAACTCTTGGCGAGCAACGGAGTACGCAGTACGCAATATGGGCGTACTGCGTACTGCGTAGATCCACCTGTGTCGTGGACTTTCCGAGAGAGCTCGATGATATAAGGAGGAATCAGCAATGACCGCGTGGCACGAAGACGACGTTTTCTGGGAAGCATGGGCTCCGCAGATGTTCACAGAGCAGCGCTGGGAGATGGCCTCCGAGGAGGTTGATGCTGTCATTCAACTGCTTGATCTTAGCCCTGGCGCGCATGTGCTGGACCTGTGCTGCGGACCGGGCCGGCATTCGCTGGAACTTGCCCGGCGCGGCTTCCGTATCACCGGTGTCGATCGGACGCCGGCCTATCTGGACCAGGCTCGCCGGCTGGCAACCGAGGAGGGGCTGGAGGTCGAGTTCGTTCAGGCGGACATGCGAGACTTCCGCCGGCCCGAAACCTTCGATGGTGCGGTCAACCTGTTCACGGCGTTCGGCTATTTCGAGGATCCGGCCGAGGATTTGCAGGTGGTTCAGAACCTGCACGCCTCGCTGAAGCCGGGGGGCCGGCTGGTGATGGAGATGATGGGCAAAGAAGTGCTGGCCCGCATCTTCCTCGAGTCCAACTGGCAGGAGACCGACGACGGCGTCCTCGTCCTGGAGAAACGCAAGATTCGCAGCGGATGGGACTGGATTGACAACCGGTGGATCATCATCGACGGAGAGGAGCGCCGGGAGTTCGCGGTTGGGCACCGGCTCTATTCGGGGGCAGAGCTGGCGGCGCTGCTGCGACAGGCCGGCTTCGATTCGGTGGAGTTGTACGGGGCGCTGGCCGGCGGGCC
>JBHHXF010000619.1:0-2644 GCA_046756905.1 Anaerolineae bacterium
ATTCGTTGTCATATCCGCGCAGTCATATCCCCGCACGGCCCGCCAATCATCTGAGAAATGCATCATGAGCCAGGATCCGCGTAAGAGTCTGGGAGCGCGGGGCGAGCAGTTAGCCGCCCAACACCTGGAAACGCAGGGCTTCACCATCCTCCATCGCAACTGGCGCTGCGCCGCCGGCGAACTCGACATAATCGCACAAGAGGGCGAAACTCTGGCCTTCGTCGAGGTGCGCACGCGGCGGGGGAGCGCCGGCCCCACCCCCGAACAGTCCATCACGCCGGCCAAGCAGGCCAAACTCATCGAGCTGGCCCAAACCTACCTCCACGAACATCACCTCACCGACACCCAGTGGCGCATCGACTTCGTCGCCGTGGAGATGGATGGGCGGGGGGTGCTGCGGCGGGTGGAGCTGGTTCGGAATGCGGTGACGGGGTGGTGAGAGTACTGCGTACTGCGTATTGCGTACAGTGCCACTCCACTACGCAATACGCAGTACGCAATACGCAGTAGACCCAGATGACTCAAATCCGACTTGAAGGCATCACTGTCCGCTTCGACGAGCTCATCGCCCTCGACCGCGTCGATCTGCTGGTGCGGCATGGGGAGACGATGGGGGTGTTGGGGCCGTCGGGCTGTGGCAAGACGACGCTGCTCAGGTGTATCGCCGGCCTCGCGAAGCCCGACGCCGGCTCCATCCTCTTCGATGAACATGACATAACTGATCTGCAGCCGGGGGAGCGGGGGGTTGGGATGGTGTTCGAGAGTTTTGCGCTGTACCCACACATGGACAGCCGCGACAACATCGCCTTTCCGCTCCACATCCGCCATGCCGAGGAGGTGGACATCGAGGCGCGGGTGGAAGCCACGGCGCGCCGGCTGGGCATCCAGCGCCGGCAGCTTCTGGAGCGCAGGCCCGGCACGCTGGCCGCCGGCGAGCGGCAGCTCGTAGCCCTGGGCCGCGCCCTTATCGCCAACCCCACCGTGCTCCTGCTGGATGAGCCTATGGGCAACCTGGACGCCCACACGCGGAACCGGACACGCGCGCAACTGGGCCAGTTGATGGATGAATTCCACACCACGGCGGTCTACGTCACCCACGACCAGCAGGAAGCCATCGCCCTGGCGGACCGGATCGCGGTGATGCGCGCCGGCCGGATCGAGCAGGTGGGCGCGCCCGGCGAGCTGCGGCTGCGGCCGGCCAACGTCTTCGTGGCCCAGTTTGTGGGATCGCCGGCCATGAATGTGCTGCCGGCGCGCGTGGAGGGGGATCGCCTGTGGATCGAGGGAGCCACAGCGCCGCTGCCTTTGCCGCCTGTACGCCGCCGCCACGACGGCACGATCCTGGCCGGCATCCGGCCGGAGCATCTGGCGGTGGAGGAGGCCGGCCCGCTGCCGGTGCGGGTTAACCTGGTGGAACCGGTGCTGGCCCATCGAACCCAACTGGTGTACGGCGAACTGGCCGGCCGGCCCATCGTCGCCGAGGCGCCGCTGCAACACCCTGTCCGTCGCGGCGAGACGCTCACCTTCTCAGTAGAGCCATCGGATATCCACCTGTTTGATTGCGATGATGAATCACGCATCCCGTAGGGCCCAGGCATTTTGTAGGGGCGAGGCAAGCCGGATTGGCGTATCATGTGCAGCGAGACCTGCTCTCCGGCTTGCCTCGCCCCTACGACAGGCGCATCCCTCATCCCGCATCCCTCATCCCGCCCCCCTGATCGCCGTCGTCGGCCCCACGGCTGCCGGCAAGACCGCCGTCGCAATCCGCCTGGCGGAGGACTTCGCCGGCGAGATCGTGTCGGCCGATTCGCGCCAGATTTACCGGGGGCTGGACATCGGCACGGCCAAGCCCACGCCGGAGGAGCGAGCTCGCGTCCCACACCACCTGATCGACATTGTGGAGCCGGACCAGGAGTTTCACGTGGCCCAGTTCCAGGCGGCTGCCTACGCCGCATTCGACGATATCCATCGGCGGGGCAAGCTGCCGTTTCTGGTGGGCGGGACGGGGCAGTACGTGCACGCCGTCGTCGAGGGCTGGCAGATTCCGCCCGCACCACCCGACCCCGATCTGCGCGCACGGCTCAGTGCCGAGGCTGAGGAGCACGGTCCCCAACACCTGCACCGCCGGCTGGCCCAGATCGACCCCGAAGCGGCCGCACGCATCCACCCGAACAACGTCCGTCGGGTGATTCGCGCCCTGGAGGTGTACCAGGTCACGGGCCGGCCTATCTCCGCGTGGCAGCAGAAGCGTCCGCCGGCCTATCGCATCCTCCAGATCGGCCTGACCATGGACCGCCAGGCGCTGTACGAGCGCATCGATGCGCGGGTGGACCGGATGATAGCAGATGGGCTGCTGGAGGAGGTGCGCCGGCTGCTGGAACGTGGTTACTCCTTCGATCTGCCGGCCATGACTAGCCTGGGCTACGGCGAATTCGAGCCATACTTCCAGGGCGAATCCACGCTAGAGGAGGTCGTGCGGGCCATCAAGCACGCGACCCATCGCTTCGTGCGCCACCAATACAACTGGTTCTCCGAAGATGACCCCAACATCCACTGGTTCGAACTTTCGTCGCGAGGAGGCACTGCCAGAAGTGACGTCTATGACGACCTCCACAGGCTGGTAGCTGGCTTTTTGAAAGCAGGT
>JBHHXF010000620.1:0-2635 GCA_046756905.1 Anaerolineae bacterium
CCCAACGAAGTCACACTCACCGTCCAGGCCGACCACCCGCAGTGGCTTGTACTCACCGACTCCTTCTTCCCCGGCTGGCGCGCTTTTGTGACGCCGGCCAACGGCGAAGAGCGCGAGGTCGAAATCAGCCTCGCCTTCGAGAACTTCCGCGCGGTGGAGGTGCCGGCCGGCCAGAGCACGGTGCGCTTCAAGTACTTCCCGATGTCGGTGAAGGTCGGGATGTACGTGAGCTTCCTGGGGATGGTGGTGCTATTCCTGGGCTTCATCTACTGGCTGTGGACGTTGCTCTACCGCCCGTCGGTGGAGGGCGAGCAGGCGCAGTTGATCGCCAAGAACAGCCTGGTGCCCATGGGCGCATCGCTGCTCAACAAGGCAGTGGATTTCGCCTTCGCCATGCTCATGCTGCGCGTCCTGGGACCGACGGACGCCGGCAAGTACTACTTCGCCATCGTTGTCATCGGCTTTGTGGACATCCTAACCAACTTCGGGCTGAACTTGCTGCTGACACGCGAGGTGGCCAAGGACAGATCCCAGGCCAACCGCTACCTGAGCAACACCGCGCTGCTGCGCCTGATTCTGTGGGTGGCGTCGATCCCGCTCCTGGCAATCTACGTCTTCTTCCGGCAGTCCACCCAGCCGCTGGATATGCCGACGCTCATTGCCATCGCGTTGCTGATCATCGGACTGATTCCCAGCAACATCTCGGCGGCGCTCAGCTCGGTGTTCACGGCTTTCGAGGAGATGGAAGTGCCGGCGGCGGTGGCGATCATCACAACGCTCCTGAAGGTGAGCCTGGGGGCGCTGGCGCTGCTGCTGGGCTACGGCTTCGTGGGGCTGGCCGGCGTGTCGGTCATCGTCAACACGATCACCGCGCTGATCTTCCTGCGTCTGGTCACGCGCCGCTTCTTCCGGCCGCGCCTGGAGTTCGACGCGCCGTTTGTGTGGGGCATGGCCGGCATCGCGGCTCCGCTGATGTTGAACCACCTGCTGCAGACGATCTTCTTCAAGATCGACGTGGTGATCCTGGACCAGTACTGGCCGGCGGCGGTAGTCGGCTGGTACTCGACGGCCTACAAGTGGATCGACGCGCTGCTCATCATCCCTGCCTACTTCACCATGGCCATCTTCCCGCTGATGAGCCGGCGAGCGGAGAGCGACCGAGCCGGCCTGATGAGCGCCTACATCATGGCGCTGCGCCTGCTCCTCATGACCGCGCTGCCCATCGCTATGGCCACGGTGTTCATCGCCGACGGACTGATTCTGGTGCTGGGTGGCTCGGAATACCTGCCCAATGGCGCTATCGCGCTGCAACTGATGATCTGGTTCCTGCCATTGAGCTTTGTGAACGGCGTGACGCAGTACGTTCTCATCGCTATCGACCAGCAGCGCTGGATCACGGTGAGCTTTGTCATCGCCACCAGCTTCAACCTGCTGGCCAACCTCCTGCTGATTCCCCGCTTCGGCTACCCGGCCGCCGCGCTGATCACCATCGCGTCGGAGGTAGTGCTGTTTATCCCGTTCTACATCTCGATTCGGGAGCATCTGGAGCCGCTTCCGCTGCTGCGCCTGGCGTGGAGGCCGGCCACCGCCGCCGCGCTGCTGGGCGGCACGCTGTGGCTGCTGCGTGCTCTGCCGGCCCTGGTGGCCCTGGCGCCGGCCGGCGTCGTGTACGTGACGGCGCTGGTGCTGCTGGGCGCTTTCACGGCCGAGGACCGGGCGCTGGCGCGCCGGCTGGTGCCGGACCGGCTGCGGAATCGGGCCTTGGATGTGCGGGCGAATCGACAGGTGTCGTCCTGAGGATGCCGAAGGGCTCGGGACGAGTGGCGCCATCAGGTTCCCCCCTTCGAATGGTTTGATGAAACTGGAGCGCCCACGCGGTCAGTAGCTGAACTATCCGATGCCGAAGTGCTGCGGCTGTCGAAACGTGCAGATGCCGGCCTGGCAGAGCCATCGGTTGCAGGAGCTCCTGGACATACAGCGGGAAAGTCAACTAACTACCGACTCATCAATAGTTAGATCGAGTCCGGCTGGCATCCGCCGGCGGACTTAGGAGAGTTAGCGGGGTCCTGTGGTTCATGTCGTGGGAGTCTATCAACGGGCACACTGTGGGGCCGGAGACCGAGGTTACATATTCCCCGCCAAGTGCTTTAGGGCTTCGGTCTCGGTCTCATAGATGCTGATGGCCTCATCCAACCGAGTGAGTTCGAAGATGTGCCGGTAATGCTCACTCAGCCCGACGACCGAAAGGTGCTGTCCCTGGCGGTTCATGCGGATGAGGAGTGTGGCCAGCAGTCCGATGCCAGAGCTGTTCATGTACTCCAGACCGGCAAAGTTCAGAATAATCGCTCGGGCTCCGTCTTCGTTGACCTGCGTGTATGCCTCCATTAGCACGTTTTCGGCAAAACCGGTGAACTCGCCCTGGACATCCACAATGCTGACGGTGTCACTCCCTCTTCGGACGTTCATCGATACGTTGGATCGGAACACAATGTATCTCCTCCTCCCTTTTTAATCTCCAGTTGTCAGGAGCCAGTAACCAGACGGTCTGCTACGAATATAGTTAGCTGGATGGCTGAGAACTCTGTAAGCCATCCAGCCACATGTGCCGGTGCGGGCATCTAGCCGTCCAGCCTTT
>JBHHXF010000621.1:0-2632 GCA_046756905.1 Anaerolineae bacterium
GGGGGGGCATGGGCGTTGTTCCCACTGGCTCTATCGCCGCCCCACTAATTTGCGTTGAGCCGCAAAAGATTCTCGGTCGTCGGCGCATCTCTTATCGTGGCCTGTGTGCGTCTGAGCAGTCGCCCCACCCGGACGCAGGAGTTTCAGGATCGACCTGGCCTTGTGCGGTAGACCCATGTCCTGGATTGACCAAGTTCCTATCCCTGAAGCCACCGGTCTACTGAAGAAGCTGTTCGATCAGGCTATCGAGCGGGCCGGCCGCGTCTGGCACATCGTGCACATCATGAGCCTCAACCCACACGTGCTCCGGGCGAGCATCGGCTTCTATACCGCCGTCATGTTTGGCGACTCGCCGCTCACCCGCGCCCAGCGTGAGCTGCTGGCCACCGTGGTTTCGGCTGAGCTGGGATGCTACTACTGAACGCAGGCCCACGCTCATGACCTCCGTGACGAGGTTGGCAAGGTAATGAATGACCCGGCTCAGGCTGACTCATTCGTTCACGCCGTTGTGCGAGATTGGCGGAGCGCCCCCCTGGATCCGGTTGACCGCGCGCTGTGTGAATTCGCTGCCAGGCTCACGCATCATCAGCATCAGATATCGCCGGCTGACCTGGATGCTCTCCGCTCCCACGGGCTGGACGACCGGGCGATCCACGACACCGTGCAGGTAATCGGCTACTTCAACTACATCACCCGCGTGGCAGACGCTTTGGGCGTGGAGCCGGAAGACTTCATCCAGCCGTGGGGTGAGCCCGCAGACTAAGGCGGTGAGTAACGTGAAACTGATCATCCAGATTCCCTGTTACAATGAGACGGCGACCCTGCCGGCGGTCCTCTCTGACCTGCCGGCGCACCTGCCGGGCATAGATGTCATCGAGACGCTGGTCATCGACGACGGATCGACGGACGACACGGCTGAACTGGCTGCCGCTCTGGGAGTGGACCATGTGATTAGACATCGGGGCAACAAGGGTCTGGCGATTGCGTTCCAGACGGGGGTCGATGCCTGCCTGCGGTTAGGCGCTGACATCATCGTCAACACCGATGGCGATCACCAATATCCGGGTGCTGCCATTCCCAGGCTCATCGCGCCGATTCTGGCCGACCGGGCTGACATCGTTGTCGGAGATCGCCAGGTGGGGCACATCGACCATTTCTCTGGCCGAAAGAAGGTTTTGCAGAAGGTGGGGAGTTGGGCCGTTCGAGTGGCTTCGGACACCGATGTGCCGGATGCACCCAGCGGTTTCCGGGCCTACTCGCGGGAGGCGGCCCTGCGCCTGTACGTGACCAGCGATTTCTCATACACGGTCGAGAACCTGATCCAGGCCGGCAAACGCCGGCTGACCGTTGCTCACATCCCCATTGAAACCAACCCGGTTACACGTCCGCCGCGCCTTCACAAAGGCAACTGGAACTTTGTCAAGCAGCAGGCCGGCACCATCACCCGCACGTTCACGTACTATGAGCCGCTGCGGAGCTTTTCCTACCTGGCCGCGCCCTTCTTCCTCATCGGGTTGGCGTTGCTGAGCCGGTTCTTCTACGTGTACCTGCGCGGCAATGCCTACCAGCGGCTGCTCCAATCCGTGACCATCGGTGCATCTCTCCTGGTCATCGGGTTTCTGATCTTCGTGGTCGGTTTGCTGGCGGATGCTGTGGCAAATCACCGCCGGCTGACGGAGGAAGTGCTCTACCGCGTTCGCGACATGGAGGAAGGTGAACGGATCGACGATCTGGCGCGGCGAGTGGAGGTGCTGGAGCGAGAGCTGACGGCGGTGCGTGACGGCAAGAGCGCGCGGTCGCTGTGAAACACGAAAACGCTAGAGGGCTAGATGGCTGGATGGCTCGCATCGTAGTGCCCAGCCATCTAGCCATCTAGCCAACCATTCCAAGGGCAACTCTGGCTCAACACAGGCCTGATTGCTTGGGGATTGGCGGTGGCTATTACTGCGCGCTTAGGATGACCGCCAACTCCTGCGCTGGCTGGCCGGCCTCGTTGAAGTAGGCTTCGATCACTCCAGGAGCCTGCTGGTCGGGCGCCGAGTAGAAGATCTGCACGCTGAAGCCGCGGGGACGATCACTAGGTGCGCTGAAGGAGACCACCTGCTCGCCCACGAGCGTGCCGTCGGCATCCTTGATCTGGATTCTAACGGTCTGTGCCCAGGGGCCGGCTTGCCCCTCCACAATGACCGGGTCGGGGAGAACGCTGTCCGCATCGGGGAACGTGAACTCGACCCATGCGTCGGCTGCCGGCACCGGCGTAAGCGTGGGCGGCAGGGCGGTGGGTGTCGCAGTTGGCTTAGCTCCAGTACAGGCAGCCAGGCCGACGGTCGCAATGAGCGACAGCAGTAGGATGAGACCATAGATGATTCGGTGCATTTTGATCCTCGTCTGGACATGGGTGTGTACGCTCTGACGTCAACGATGCGCTATTATACACCCATGTGACCGTCTTGTCAGGTCGCAACAACCTCAACTCGACATCACTATTCAACCTTGCGAAGGTGCAAAGATAACTTCGTAGCCAGAGTAGCCTTATTCAGTCGAAAACGCTCCAATTGCCAGGGTCGCGTGAAACCTTCGCAAGGTTTGTGCTCTGTTTCGTCAAACGCCGCCGGCTGTGCTACAATTCAAG
>JBHHXF010000622.1:0-2630 GCA_046756905.1 Anaerolineae bacterium
GCCTCCTCCACGCCGGCCACATCCTCAAACGTGACCGTCGGCTTGTCGCCGCTGACCATCTTGGCCCGGCTTCGACCAAAGGAGAGAGCCTGGTTTGTTCCGCCCTGTGCCTGGCGGAACAAGAAAAAGATTAAAACTCCGAACAAGAGCAGCGGGAGAAACGAGCCAAGAATCGCCATCCACGTGCTCCACGTGCGTTCCGCTTCAAAACCAATGGTAATCCCGTACTGATCGATAACTTCCTGAGTGACGCCAAGCCGCTCCAGCGTATCCAGCAACGGCACCCCTGCTTCTTTGCGTGAAAGGACCTGCGTGCCATTCGTGCGCTTGACCGTCAACGTAGATTCATCCGAGGCGACTGAGATCGACTCAACCAATCCCTGCCTGGCTTCAGTTGCGATTGTGTTGATGGCTACAATTTCCTGCTGCTCACTTCTATTGGCCAAGCGAAACAGCAAGATGAAGAAACCAGCCAAAATCAGCAGATAAATCGTCCCATTTCTAAACCAACGAGACATCGAGCGATACACCTCACTTCTATGTAAAAGGCCCCACCGTGGCCGCACTGTGCTCCGAAATCCACATTAATATTTGGCGGGACAGAGACGGGTGCTGCGACGCGTGGGGCTCTATCGATCTAACACCACTATTGACTATGTACAATGATACAGTTTATTGGCTAATGGGTCAAGTTATCAAGATCCGTCCGCGCGGCAGCCCCGTTGACGAGGTCACATCTGTCAACGACAGCGGTCAACAAGTTTCTGGAGGGCCTGTGTCACTGCTTCAGGCTGTTCCAGCATGACCATGTGGCCGGCTTTCTGCACAACCGTCAGTTCCGAGTCGGGCAGATGGTCGGCCAGGTAGCGAGCATATTTGGGGGGTGTGAGTCGGTCCTGGACTCCCACTACGACAGCCGCCGGCAGTTCGATTTCACCCAGACGAGTCATGACATCGAATTGATCGCAGGCCACGAAATCCCCGCGTGCAACCGCCGGGTTATTGGCTAGGAACTCCTCCCGGCCCCCTTTTACCAGTGCCTGGTCAACCTCGAAACCGAAGGAGTAGTTCAGAATAAGATCGATAGTCTGCTCGAACTCGGTCATAAGCCCATCTAGGATGGCCGGCAAGACTCGCAGCCGTGCGCCCGTACCCACCAGGCCGATCCCCAGTAACCTATCGGGGGTACACAGCGCTGTCCACAGGGTGATGCCGCCGCCCATGGAGTGGCCGACCAAGATCACGCGCTCAATATTCAACGCATCCAGGAACCGCAGGATCACGTCGCTGTAGCCGGCGATGGCATCTCGCCCTTCACCGCCGGAGCGCCCGTGGCCGGGTAGATCCAGGGCAAACGTGTTCGCGCCGGCTAGCCCCTGCACCTGGTGCCCCCAATTCCGGTGCGTTCCGCCGGCCCCGTGAACGAAGAGGACATCAACGCCGGCGGCATTATTCCTGTGCGCGTAGAACAGCCGCTCGCCCGTCTCAAGTGTCGTATATGGCATGTGCGAGTTCCCGTTACCGGTGAATGGTCTTCATAAACTGATTACTGATCACTGATCACTGGTCACCGGCCTACCAACTGGCCAGCGACCTGCCTTCTGGCGCTCGATCTTCGAGCTCTTCCAGGAAGCGTGTAACTTGCAGGGCCGCCTTGCAGCCTTCGCCCACCGATGTGGCAATCTGGCGGTAAACGGGATCCTCGATTTCGCCGGCCGCATAGACGCCCCGGACATTTGTGCGTTTAGCCTCATCCGTTATCAGATAGCCGTGCTCATCCATCTCAAGGACAGCTTGGAAGAGCTGGGAGTTGGGAAAGTGACCGATGTAGATGAACACACCGTCTGTTTCGAGGGTGTCCAGGTCACCCGTCTTAACGTTCTCTATTTTGACAGCCTGGACTGCCCCGTTGCCTACGATCTCTTTAACAACAGTATCCCAGACGAAGGATATTTTTGGGTTCTTGCTGGCCCGTTCAACCAGGATTGGGCCGGCGCGGAGCTCGTCGCGGCGGTGAATGACGCGCACCTGGTTGGCAAACTTGGTCAGAAAAACACCTTCCTCCAGGGCGCTATCGCCGCCGCCCACGACGACAACGTCTTTGCCCCGGAAGAAGAAGCCGTCGCACGTGGCGCAGTAGGACACGCCACGCCCGGTGAATTCCACCTCACCCGCCACACCCAGCTTTCTGGGCGAGGCGCCGGTGGCAATGATTACCGCTTTGGCTTCGTACTCAGTGCCGTGGGTCCTGACGCCCAGCGGCCAGCCGCTAAAATCGACTTCGATCACTTCGTCGATCTCCAATCGCGCGCCAAATTTCTCGGCCTGAGACTTCATGAACTCGGCCAATTCAGGGCCTGTGGTCCCTTCCGGGAAGCCAGGGTAGTTTTCCACCTCGTTGGTGATCGATATTTGGCCGCCAATTTGGCTGCCTGTAATAACTAAGGGTTCCAGATTGGCCCGGGCTGTGTACAATGCCGCCGTAAGGCCGGCCGGCCCCGAACCGATGACGATAACGTTTTCCATGCTGCTGCTAATCCTCCCTCTTGCAGTAACCAGTGATCAGTGATCAGTGATCAGTGATCAGTAATCAGATTCTGCCCACTGATCACTGATTACTGATCACTGTT
>JBHHXF010000623.1:0-2609 GCA_046756905.1 Anaerolineae bacterium
GGGGAACTTATTTCTTTACAGACCCTTAGGACTGCGGGACTTCGTCAGGCCCTCTTCGCTAGCTTGCGCAGGCGTTGCTCCAGGTACCGCTGGCGCAGCAAATTGCGCCACGGATCGGCGTCAGTCTGAGGAGACTGCCGAATTTCCTCAAGCTTCCTCTGCAAGATTTCAGCTTCTTCCCTTCGATGGCCATTCTGACGGCCATTCCTGCCAAACATTCTCCTACCTCCTTAACGCTCCGTGTTCACAACCGTGAACCCGCGGGCAACAGAAAGCCCTACCGTTTATTTGATTTGGGCAGGGCTCAGGGGTTCGATGGGCAGGATCTGGTTTGAATCAGGCAGGGAGGAATCTAATGAAACACCCTGCCAGATGATGGCAGGGTGGGTATCCTAATTGTATGACGCAGGGATCGCTCGAAAGAAACTTGGCTCCTGCTATTCGTGGACCTATTGTACCATACATTTTCTGGAAATGCAAGTGTGATGATTACTAATTCCCAGGTCTGGACAAGGTGTTGGGATTAGAGTATAATTGGCATGTTGATCAACAATAGTTTTAACTAACTATCTAAATCTTGAGGTGTGACATTACCTGCTCACCGAAATGTAACCCCCTGTCGAATGGCCCAATCGGTGGTCCTGCCTAAGGAATCCAATTGATCTATCTGTGAAGAGGTGACACATGGTTTTACTGAAAAATCCCGCACGCCTGTTGGTACTCGTCTGTCTTATCGCCGGCCTGCTGTTGAGCGTGGCCGGCGCCATGCCGCTCGGCCACGTCCCCGACGTGGAATGGGAACGCCTTCAGGTTGGCCCTGACCGGGCTCGGCATACGATGATCTACGACCAGGCCCATCAGTTCTTCTGGCTATTCGGGGGTATTAACGAGAACAACATTTATAACACAGTCTATCGCCTGGATGCGACCGATTCCCAGGCCCAGTGGAGGCTCGTTACCATCGGCGGGCTCAGGCCAGAGGCGCGCATGTATCACTCTGCCATCTATGACCCTGTCCGCCAGCGCATGGTCGTTTTCGGTGGGCAGTTCCAGGATGGAGGTGTTGCCTCCGGCCTGCGCGTCTGGTTCCTTGACCTGGCCGATCCCGATAGTCCCACCTGGAGCCGGGTTACTGTGACCGGGGGGCCGACCAGCCGCTTCGCGCACGCGGCCGTATATGTCCCAGAGTTCGACGCCATGGTCGTCTCAGGTGGTGTTGGGTCAAATGAAAACTTTCGGAATGACAACTATGCCCTGTTGCTTGGCGAGACGCCTATGCGCTGGATACGGCTGACCCTCGTGGGGATGTTCGACCGGGCCGCCCATGCCCTCGTCTACGATCAGGCCGGCCAGCGCCTGATCGCCTATGGCGGCGCCACGGAAGGCAACAATGCCCTCCGGGAGATCCTCAGTTTAGACCTGTCGGGGGGTCTCGAGGACACCGACCGGTGGGTTCGGCTCCAGCCGGCTGTGCCCAGCCAGGAGCGGTTCTTGATGGCCGCCGCCTTCGACCCTGAGCGGCGCTTCATGTGGGTGCACGGCGGTACGGCCAACAATACCCAGGCATGGCGTGATCTGTCTGTGCTTGATCTTAGCGTCGACCCGCCGGCGTGGACCCGCACGAGCGCCATGGTCAACGGACCGCTGGACCGGTTCAGCCACGCCGCAGCCTGGGACAGCGCACGCCAGCGGATGGTGGTCCAGGGTGGGACGCCGAACAATCAGGTCGTGCTGCGCGACACGTACGGTTTCACCCCGCTGGCCGGCCTCACCGCCCCCACCAGCTCACCATCGCCCACCTCTACCAGCACCGCTACCGCAACCAGCACGCCGACGCCCACGGTGACATCGACCTCCACGCCCACCGTCACACCGACCTCCACAACCGCAGCCGACACGCCGGCGCCCACTTCCACCGCCACGCGGACCATGACGCCGACAGCCACTCCAACACCTACAGCCACGACCCAGCCCGTCAAGACCGGCGAGACGCGTGTGTTTCTACCCCTGACCGTGCGAAACGGGGAAGGCCGGCCACCCACCGCCACACCGACCTTCAGCCCCTCTCCCACGCCCACCGCCACAGTGACCTCGACTCCCACCGTCCCGTCGCCGAGCATTGAGGTCATCGGCCAGTTGGGTGGGGAGACCCTGGCCGTAGCGGTGGATGGCGATCGCGCCTACATCGGCATGGGGCCACGGCTCCTCGTCATGGACATCTCGGAGCCAGCCCAGCCCACCGTCTTGGGGCAATCGGAAGTGTTGAACGGCAACGTGCGTGGCATCGTACTGGAAGGCGCCATCGCCTACGTCGCACACTCGCCCAGCTTTTCGCTGATCGACGTCTCCGATCCGACCCAACCGCAGCGTCTGGGAGAGACCGTGCCAGACAACGGTTCGCAGGAGATCGTCGTGCGGGACCAACATGCTTTCGTGGCCAACGCCAGCGGTTTGTGGATCTACGACCTGTCAGACCCGGCCAGCCCAGAGCGCATTGGGGCCGAGTCGGTCGGCTTTTCCTACGGTCTGGCTGTGGCCGGCAATCGTGCGTATCTCGCGCGGAGTCAGGGACTGGCCATCGTCGATATCTCAGATCCAACAAGTCCGAC
>JBHHXF010000624.1:0-2605 GCA_046756905.1 Anaerolineae bacterium
CGTGGCCGATCGTCCCCACGTTCACGTGCGGTTTCGTCCTGATGAATTTCTCCTTGGCCATGAAATCAATTCCTCCTGCACAGTCGCCTAGTTGAGGGCGGATGTTGCTCCCAACTCCGACCAGACGTATAGAGATTACCGTGTGGGCGGGGAAGGATTCGAACCTCCGTAGGCTTATGCCAGCAGATTTACAGTCTGCCCCCGTTGGCCGCTTGGGTACCCGCCCTTGTTAGTCAGTTGGTCACGTAGTCAGGTATTCAAGTGTTCGAGTCGACCAAATAACTAACCAACGATCTGATTAACAGAGCCGACGGTCGGACTCGAACCGACAACCTGCTCATTACAAATGAGCTGCTCTGCCGATTGAGCTACGTCGGCGGAGGATATTCCTTCAATTATCCCCAAAAGACAAGTATACTTATTTAGGGTTAATTGTCAAATTCGATTCTGGTTGCCCGGCGCCATACCGCCAGGCAGTATAGAGGACAATCGAGCCGGCCACGGCGGCATTTAGGGAGGCGATATTCCCCCGCATTGATAGTCTTACCAGGATGTCGCACGTCTCACGCACGAGCCGCCTTAGCCCCTTGCCCTCGCTACCGACCACGATTGCTGCCGGCATGGCCCAATCCAGTCCATCGTAGTCGTGATCGCCGGCCATATCCAGACCGATAATCCACAGACCTTGCTCCTTCAGTTGTTTGAGAGTGCGCACAAGGTTGGGAACTTGGGCCACAAGCAGATACGTCACAGCGCCGGCTGACGCTTTGTAGACGGCTGGCGTGATGCTGGCTGCCCGTCGCTGAGGGAGCACGACACCGTGAGCACCGACCGCTTCGGCGGTTCGAATCAGACTTCCCAGATTATGAACGTCTTGCACCTGATCCAGGACCAGTATCAGCGGGCGCTCGTTTCGTGCTCGGGCCAGCGCCAGTATGTCGTCGACCATGGCGTAGTGATAGGCAGGCACGGTGGCGATAACGCCTTGATGACTGCGGGCCAAGTTATCCAACTGGGTACGGTCAACCCACTGCACAGTGATGTTGCGGGCATGCGCCCGGTCCAGAATCTCGCTGACCGGTCCCTTGACTTTTATCCCCCTGGCCAGCAAGATCCGGTCAATGGGATCATTGCTCCGCAGAGCTTCCAGAACCGGGTGTCGGCCGTAAACAACCTCGGTCACGTCATGCGCCATTCGGTTCCGGTCGGCGTGTCTTCCAGCGACACTCCCAAGCTTGCCAGGTCGTCACGAATTCTATCGGCCAGCTCCCACTGCTTTACAGCGCGAAGCTCCTTGCGGACGCCGATGAGTAGTTCGATGAAGGGCTGTACTTCGACTTGCACAGCTACGGAATCCTGGGTGAGATCGAAGCCCAGCACGCCTGTAAGCGTCAGCAATGTCTGTTGGGCTTGTTTGAAAGGCTCGCCGGACGCGCCGGCATCCCGTGCACTGTTAATCGCTTTAACCAGATCAAATATGTGGGCCATGGCCTGGGGGGTGCTAAAGTCGTCGTCCATGGCCTCGTAGAAGCCCTGGAGCGTCTTTTCCACCCGAGCATTCAAGGATTCGATGACGTCGCTGTCTGCTTCAGCAGCGCTACCCTTGGCAGGGCGAAGCGCCGATCTCAAGCGTTCCAGCCCGCGCTCAGCAGCCCCGATGCTTTCATCGGTGAAAGTCACTGGCCGGCGATATCCGGACAACAGTACGAACAGCCGTAGTGACTGAGGATCATGCTCTTCCAGGAACTCGGCGATGGTGATCAAGTTGCCGAGCGACTTGGACATCTTCTCTTCGCCAAGTTTCAGTAGTCCGTTGTGTACCCAGTACTTGGCGAAGGGTTTCCCGGTAAGGGCCTCTGTCTGAGCGATCTCATTCTCGTGATGGGGGAACAAGAGGTCCATGCCTCCGCCATGGATGTCGATCTGCTCGCCGAGGTGATGCAGGTTCATGGCGGAGCATTCGATGTGCCAACCGGGCCGGCCGGTCCCCCATGGGCTGGCCCACGATGGCTCACCGGGCTTCGCCGCTTTCCAAAGAGCGAAGTCCATGGGGTGTTCCTTTTCGTCCATCATCTCTCCAGGCTGAGCACCGTCCAATGTCCTATTCGACAGCTTGCCGTAGTCCGAGTACTTAGGCACCCGGAAGTAGACGTTGCCATTGGAGGAGTAAGCATATCCCTTATCGATTAGCCGTGATACCATGTCAATAATCGTGGGGATCTCGGCCGTCGCCCGCGGATACAGATCGGCTTCTTTCACATTCAAGGCCTTCATTTCTTGAAGAAAGTCGCGCGCGTGTTTGTCGGCCAGTTCGTGTGGACTGATACCCAGGGCTTGTGCCCGGGCGATGATCTTGTCATCGACGTCGGTAAAGTTCTGGATATACTTGACATCGTAACCACGGTGTTCCAGGTATCGCCGGATGGTGTCGAACACCAGGGATGACATGGCGTGTCCGATGTGGGCACTGTCGTACACGGTAACGCCGCATACATACATTCGAACCAAATTATCCTCGATCGGTTCGAAATCCTCTTTCTCCCGTGTCAACGAGTTGTAGATTTTCAAAGTCATACAGGCCTCCACGTTTTCGAGATTAGAGACT
>JBHHXF010000625.1:0-2603 GCA_046756905.1 Anaerolineae bacterium
AGAACCAGCGGCTCCCCCAGGTCATCGGCATCCGTAGCGACGGCAAGGAGGTCGAGTGGAACTCTGAAATCATTGGGCGGGTCACGGGAGATGAGCGACACGAGGTGTGCGCTATTGTCCGATACGTGCCACCAGGCAGGGGCCCGTGGCGAGCCTTCCGCATCCTTCCGTGGTCCCGGTTCCACATCGGGATTCTGAGCTCGTGTGCCATCACCTGGGCGGCTGCCGAAGCCCACGAGGAAGATCAACAGGCGCGCGACCTTTTTGTGGGCATCTGGAATGGCCGTGCCGCTGACGACACGCCGGCCCGACGGCACCTGCTGGAGCCTGACACCGTCTACCGCATCCGCGTCCGCTGGCAGTGGCAGGGCTGGCGGCGGACCGAAGATGAGAGCGAACCACCGCCCATCGACGACGCGGGGTGGAGCGCCCCGGTGGAAGAGATCTACAGCTTCCGAACCGCGCGTGAGGTCCCGCTGCCGCCCAATCCCGAGCCGGTGGACTTTATCGATGAGTCCACTTTCGATCCACGGGGTGTGGCCCGCTATCTGATCAGCTTCGAGCCTGATGGCAAAGGGCCGCCGCACTTCCTCGACGATCCAATTCGGGTGCACTTCTCCGTGGATCATCTGGCGCAGTTGCTGGAACTGTACGACCGCCGGCTGATCCTCAAGCTGCGTCGCACCGATCCGCCGGCCGGCACGCTCCACGACGTGGACCGTCCGCCGGACATCCCCTTTGCCATCGAGTGGAGGCCGCTGATGGACGAGCTGATGCCCCACTCCGACCGCCGCATGCTCGAAGCGGCCCGGCTGGCGCCCTGTCTTGACGAGCCCCGCCTCGGCGGTACCACTGCCGAAATCACTGCCGATCTCGAGCCCAACGCCGGGTACGATCTCCTGCTGGTGGCGCCGCCCACTGCCTCGCCCGACGCCGACGAGATCCTGATCGCCCGCGCGCACTTCCGAACCTCACGCTACCGCAACCCGGCCGAGATGCTCGATGCGCTGGGCTTCACAGCGCCCGACCCTTACCCCATTCTGCCCCACGACGCGCTGGTCACAGCCAGCGTACCGACGTCGCCGGCCAACCTGGGCAACGACCAGGCCCTGGAGCAGGCGCTGAGCGACCTGGGCCTGGATCCCTGGCCGCTGCCGGACCAGCCGCGCGCGGTGACCATCTGGCGCAACGGTGCCACATGGGACCTGGTGGGAGTGCTCCTGGAGACGGACGAACCGCTGGATCGCACCAGCATCATCGTTCAGGATGGCCGGCTCACCACGGGCAAGCGACTCTCAGTTGGCAGCACACAGGCCGGCACCGAGAACTTCGTGCCTGTGCGCAGCAACGCGGCGTGGACCCGCGTCCTGCTGGCGCCGACCACAGCGGTCACGCTGGCCCCCGAGGACGTCCTCTCTGTGACACTCACCGAGCCGGACGGGACAGTCAGCGGAGAGCGCCGGCTGGTAGATCGGCCACGCATTGCGCATCAGGAGGGACTATGATCGATATTGCACCTCTTTGGTCCTTTAACGCTCAGGCCATCGACGCGGCCGGCGACCCACACCTGGCGCCCGGGGTTCACTTGCGCGTGATCCCCTCGCAGCGTCTGGGTCTGCCCGTCATGCCGTTCTTCATCTACCGCCTGAACCTGGGTCCTGAGGGCAAGTTGGCGTTACCTCGGACCGACATCACCTGGGGCGACTCCAGAGGCCGAACCCTGACGCCCCCGTTCGACGTGACCCCAGACAACCCGGTGACCGGCTGGCTGCCGCCGCCTTCCAGCGGCATCTGCTGCTGGATCCAGGTCGAGGCGAAGCCCGCGGGAGGCATCGGTCCGGTTTTCCCGGTCCCGCGCCCGCTGCGCCCACCGCTCCCGCCCCGTCCCTCGCCGAATCCGGCACGCCCGCCGTTTCCAACCCGGCGGCGACTGCAGGTTGACGCGGTGCTCGGGACCCCGCGTGGGCCGGCAGTTGTCGCCAGTGCCACGCATCCACCCTACCAACTGGGTGCATCTTACATCCAGCGGGTGCTCGTGACCGGCCGGGGTAGGGTTCGTGGCGCGAAATGGATCGATGCTCGGAGGCTGGACCGGCGACGCGAACCCTGGCGCATTCTGGCGCTCCCCCTCCCAGGCGGTGCTCGTTACGCAGGCATACCGAACGCCGAAGAGGAAGCCAAACTGCGCATCGAGCGCGGAGCACCGCTACGCTTCGGCCTCCACGACGCGCCGACGGCCCTGGCGCCCGCTGACGCGCCGCCCGCCACGCCGGCCGACGAGCTGAATCGCGTGCTGACGCTGACACCAGAGATCACCGAATGCCTGAAGCGGCTGATTGACGATCTGAGCGACAGTCCCTGGCGACTGGTCCAGGCTGCCAACGTCCTGGACCAGCGTGGGGCAAACGTTGGCCGGGCCCGGATCAACTGCCTGGGCACCGTGCTCCATGCCGGCCTCGATCCGGGAGTCGGGCGCTGGCTGGGGTTCCTGGACGTGGATCGTGATCCACCCGTCAGGGAACAAGGGCATGTCGTGTGTTATGCCATTCAGGGCATCTGGCAGCTCGACCGGGAACGTCTGCTGGAGCTGATCCCCTCGCTGC
>JBHHXF010000626.1:0-2601 GCA_046756905.1 Anaerolineae bacterium
TCTCCCTATGATTTGGGGTTGGTCTTCACAGCCATCTGGGCTCTGACGATGAGCTCTATGCCGGTGAGAGTGTCTATCTTATCAGTGTTCATCACCAAGTCGTAAAGAGTTGGATCGAACCATTGTACATGATAGAAGCGCCGTATGTACTCACTCCGGGCACGATCGCTTGCTGCTACACGAGCTCTGGCCTCCCGACGCTTGAGGTTGTCGCGCTGAATGAGAGTGTCAACCCGTTGATCAAACGGGGCGATAATGTGAACGTGGAGAGTGTCATCACGACCCCGCAGGATCATCTGACCACCGCGTCCAACAATTACGATGTTGCCCTGATTGGCCAGATCGCGGATGATCTGTTCAACCACTCGTACATAGCTGGCCATTGGCTGACTGAAGATCGGGGCTGCCGGCGTCAGGATGTTGCTAAGCGGCAAGGCCATCGGCGCTGTCGTCTCCCGTCGTGACGTGTGGGGGACCTGTGGAATGCCGGGCATGGTGTTGACGATGTCAAGCGCTCGCTCAAACAGACTGCGCTGGCCTTCGTAGCTCTGTTCCATGAGGGTCGCCTGCGGCACGCCGGCCTCTTGGGCAGCCCGATGGATGATCTCGCGATCTACGAAGCGCAGCGACAGCCGCTCGGCTACGCCGGCTGCAATCTCACTGCCGCGACTCCCCAGTTGTCGAGATACTGTCAGAACTGCCATGCTCTACCTGTTCAAGGATCCTGCGCTGCCATTGTGCGTCGCAAAAATCATTCGGCCAGCCACTGTTTGTAATACTCTAGTCACCGTCACTTCCATCGTGTTGTTGATGTACCTTTTCCCATCTTCTACCACGACCATGGTGCCATCGTCCAAATATCCAACTCCCTGACCGAGCTCCTTGCCTTCCTGAATGATCCGTACGCGGATCGTTTCACCAGGTAAGACAATGGATTTGACAGCATTCGCGAGCTCGTTGATGTTAAGAACTTTGACACCTTGCAGCTCCGCCACCCGGTTGAGGTTGTAATCGTTGGTCAAGACGGGGGCGTTCAACTGTTTTCCGAGGCGGACCAGTTTGCTGTCTACCTCCTTCGCCTCGGGCACATCCAAGTCGGCGATCTCGACGGGAATATCGCCGTGTTTTTGCAACTGATTCAAGATCTCCAGACCGCGCCGGCCCCGATTCCGTCGCAGGCTGTCGGACGAGTCTGCAATGTGCTGGAGCTCGTTTAGTATAAAGCGAGGTACGAGAATCGTGCTTTCAATGAACCCTGTCCGGGCTATATCCGCAATGCGCCCATCAATAATCACACTGGTATCCAAAATGATATAATTGCTCTTACTGGCCTTGCCGCCACCCGGCAGACGGGTATTTAGCAGATTCAGCAGGTCGGTCTGTCGCGCCACAGCGGTGAGGATTCCTATGTAGCCGAAGAGGAGTGCTGCCACAAAAGGCATCAGTCGGCCTAGCGATAGGGGCAGGTAGTGCAGTGGTACTGCTGCCAAAGCCGAGATAAGAAGGCCAATCGCCAGACCGATAGTCGCTGCAAGCAAGGTCTGTATCGGCAGGCCTCGGATTTCTCGATTGATCCAGATTAGAGGCCGAACAGTTAGCCACGGCGTGATCAGGAAACCAAGCAAAGCCCCGATCAACGCCAGTCCACCATTAGCTACCAAGGGCGAGACCTGGATCACAGGTGGTACGTACGACATAATCTCCTGGCTAATCGCATCTCCCAATTGCCAGCCCACGACGCCCAGAATAATCAGGCCAAGAATCCGCGATATTCGCGTGACGTTCATGATCACCTCTGATGATACCAACACTGGTGCCAGAAAAGAAAAGAGTGTGCCTCTCAGCACACTCCCGGCCCAGATTTCTGCGATTATCCGGCTCTATTAACTCAGATGCATCAGTAAGAGCTGCTGGTGGGCTCAACCCTCGATGCTTTGGACTCGACTTCGGCAGAGCTGTTTGTTGATCGGCTTGCGACCCGAATGTGATTGTCTAGACGCTACACATTGAACTGATCTCGGTGACTTCTTTGAGTGTAGTGCTCTGGGGTGACTGCCAAAGTCTCATTGCCGGAAAATGGATGATATTATTGGATGAGTGCGCTGTATGTATTCCTACATGACGGTATGAATCCACACTAATAGTACCATAGCGGGAACTGTTTGTCAACACAGCTACAATGAGATGGCTTGCGAGTTGGATTTGGAGGAACAGCATGAATCTGGTATCATACAGCTATCGCGTGGGTATCTTAGGAGAAGCCTATGATGAAATTGATCATGACATGGGACATCCGGCCAGGACGGGAAGCTGCGTATTTTGACTGGTCAATGAAGACGTTTGTGCCCGGCTTGATGGAGTTGGGTCTTCAACCTGTGGAGGCATGGTACACTGTCCACGGCAATGCGCCACAGGTTCTGGCAGGTGTTTTGGCCGAGGATCGAGACGCGCTCCGTCAGGCGCTTGGAAGCACTGAATGGCAAGAGCTGCGTGACGAGTTGATGTCGTATGTCACAAACTATAACCAGAAAGTTGTGAAGGCCACGAATTCATTCCAGTTCTAGCCAGCGGAGTGGATCAAAACTGCGAAGGCTCATGCGG
>JBHHXF010000627.1:0-2586 GCA_046756905.1 Anaerolineae bacterium
CTGAAATCTATGAGTCCACAGAGGTCGGGGATCGCATCGAAGTTCTTACTCGTGCGGTCAATGTCAATTAGATTTACCCATCGGTGTCAATTAGAAATACCCATGTCCTGGTTGTCTGTGACGACCTGTTCCGCTACGTTTTCATGCTCGACAGAGGGGTCAAAAGCACCTCTGTTCCGCCGCGCCGCCTCCTCCGCCCGTCGGCTAGAGATCTCCTTGCCAAACTCAATGATGATGCTGTGATGCACGACGCGGTCGATGGCGGCGGCCGTGGTCAGGGGATCTTTGAAAATCTTGTCCCATTCTGAAAATACGAGATTGGATGTAATCATCACACTGCGGCGCTCATACCGCTCGGCCAGAAAGGTGAACAGCACCTCCATCTCTTCCCGCGTCTGCTGCACATAGCCAATGTCATCCAGGATCACCACCTGGAACTTGTCCAGCCGGCGCAACTCACGCTCCAGCTCGTAGTCGCGCTTGGCCCGCAGCAGCCGGCCCACCAGTTGGTAGGTGGGTGTGAACAGCACACTGCGGCCCGTCTCGATCAGCGCGTGGCCCAACCCGGCCGCCAAATGGGTTTTCCCCGTGCCCGGCAGACCGAACAACAAAATGTTGTCGGCACGATCCACGAAGTCCCCGGTCTGCAACTGGGGCAACATGCGCCGAATCCGTAACGGCAAGCGGCTTTCGTCAAACTGGGCCAGCGTTTTGCCCGGCGGCAGATGGGACTGTTTCTGCAGCCGCTCGACCCGGCGTTGGCGCCGGCCCTCCACCTCTTGTTCCAACAGATGCGCCAGAAACGTCTCCAGGGACCAGGCCTCCCGCTCAGCACGGGCGATGGTCTCGCCGGCTACCTCCCGCATGGTGGGCAGGCGCAGGGCTTTGCAGTACAACCGGATGGCTTCAGGCTGGCGCATGGGCAAACTCCGGCAGTAACTGGTCGTACTGGCTCAACTCCACCGGCCCCCGGTCGACTTCGGGGATGGCCACCGGTTCGGGTTGGACAAGCGCCTCAACATCTGGCTCGCCCCACGGCTGGCCGCTCTCGACCAACAGATCCAGCGCTAACGCTACGTCACACTCCAACGTGCGCGCCGCCAGGCGCAGAATCCGCAGGTAGATCAGGTCGGCCTGGCGCGGCGAGTGCCACTGCTGGAGTTGCTCCCAGGCACGCCGAAAGATGAGCGTAGGAAACAGGTCCTCGTGGTAGCGATAGCTGCGGAAGCCGCCCGGTTTACGCAGCAAGGTATCGATGAGGTGGCGGTAGTTGACACGATGGTCTTTTTGCCCGATGAGGCGGGGCAAGGTCTCGATGTGTTGGGTGCCCAGGTACACGTCCAGCCACCATTCGTCGATGTAGACCGTCACCTGCTTACCGATCAGGCCGGTGGGCACGGAATAGGACTTCTTGTCCACCCGAATGAGACTGGCCTGATTCACCCGCACTTTGACCCGCTTACGGGTAGCCAGTTTCGAGACATTCAAGGGCTTCATCACCGCGATTTCTTCGTTCAAGCGGTCCTGGCGCAAGCGGTTACGCTTCCCCATCACGCCGAACAGAAACTGCTCGTAGCCTTCCAGGCTATCAAAGTCACGCTGCCCCCGCAGCAGCAGGTGTTGTTCCAGCGCCCGTTTCAAGTTCCCATTCGCCGACTCGATGTCCCCGTTTTCGTTGGGGCTGCCCACGTGGATCACGCGCGGCTCCAGACCGAAATGGTCGAGTAGGTGCAAGTACCCCTCGGTGAAGCGGCGTCCTGAGCGACGTCCCGAGGCCCCTCCTGAGCTTGTCGAAGGGCCGGTCGAAGGGGGGTGTTCCTGACCATCCTCGGCCGCTTCGTAAACCCCCAGCCGGCGGGTGGCGGCCGAACTGTTGTCGGTTTGGTGATACTGGGGGACATAGCCCAGCTTGAACAGGGTGCTCTGGAGGCCCAACTGCACCGCCACCAGCGATTCGGATTGGGCCAGCCGGCCCCACTCCCAGTTCGAGTAGGGCAGCACACTGTGGATGAGCAAGCCCTGAAACGGCTGGCCCTGGATCGTCACCCCCAATTCCGTCATCCAGGTCCCATCGGTTTGCAGGGCTTCGCCCGGCTGTCGGATCTGGGGTAAGGTGGCAATCTGTGACACGTTGAGGGCCTTCCAACTCGACACCCGGCGTTGGAAGGTCCGCAACTGACCCTCTTGATACTTATCCGGCTCTTGCTCACACAGCCAGTCAAACAGCGCCTTGGCCTCCAGTTCCGGTGCATCCGTGAGCTTCGCTTCGATCATTGCCCAATCGTCGGCGAAGGGATCTGGGCGCGTCCGATAGGTCCGGGGTTCCTTCATCTGACTTGGCAGGACCCCCAACGCCTCATACTTGGCCACCGTTTTACGACTCTTGAGATTAGCCTTGACGGCGGCTTGTTGTTGTGTTTTGCCTTGACTTCGTTCTTGCATGATTACTCCCACTTGTGCGTCGGTCGCTGTCATGTCTCCTCCCCTTTCTGTGTCGAATGAAAGGAAGTTTACTGACAGAAACCGATCTGCCTAAATGGGCATTTCTAATTGTCATCAGCGGGTAATTCTAATTGACATTGAGGG
>JBHHXF010000628.1:0-2582 GCA_046756905.1 Anaerolineae bacterium
GCAGCCTACCTCGCGGATCGTGGATGTAGCCGAGGCAGTGCTCGGCCGGTGGAGGCACTCCCGCCAGACAGATCGCCTCGGGGACTACTCGTGCTGACTCGGCAAGGGTGCCAGCCCGAAATCGAGTTGGATAGTTGCGCAGATGATGTCGATGCCCCACGCATGAGGTGTCGTCCACTGATACCCGCCTGGCCTGGCTCCCTGCAATTGATATTGCCCTGGGCTCAAGGCAGTCAGGTACTGACCACCGTCGTTGGTGACCATGGTAGTCACATGGGGATTATTGTAGGCTCGCAGAGTCATGCGGACGGCCGGCAGCCCAACTTCGTTGTCGCTTCGCCGGCCATCGCCGTTAATGTCCTCGTAGACGATACCAAGTATCTGGCCCTGGCAAGCGATGCCCGTTGTGGGAGGCCGGCGTAACAGCGGCAGGTAAAATGTGTGCTGCTTCGGTTGGATGGGAGCGAGCACAACAGCGGCAAAACAGATTATACATGATAGAGTGAAGAGTCTTTTACGCATCGTTCCTCACAGGGGCAGGAACATATGGATGTCAGGGGGGATGATCACGACCAGGGTCTCCACTTATTACACGACGACTAAATCGGTCACCGGATATGTGTCTGACCCAATTATCGCGTAGAACAAGGAGGTGCTGCACTGGCCTTTGTGACAGAAATGTGGTACAATAACGCCCACTGAATACCCACGGACTGCTTTTTCGAAAGGGCAAACCCATCGCAAGATGGGGACGCAAAGCCAAGGGTCTGTAATTTCCTGGATGTCTCTGGAGACGTCCCAAGGGACACTCCGAGGTGTTCGAGCTATCAGACGGCCAGGCTGCCGAGGATCATTTATCGGCAGCCATTTTTGTTCCCGACCCAAATTGCAGTGAAGGGTCGCCCTACGGCCACCCTCCGCTCTGTCTACGGAGGTTCCATACTGAAGAACGGGAATTCTTGCACCTTCGTTCTATCTGTGTAATAGCTCCTACGAGCAATCAATTGCCCCCTTCGAGCAGTTGCTTTCGAGGATCACAATGTGAAGACATCCACCTGCCTTCCCCGAATACGCAGACCTGTTCTTCTGCTGTTCTTGATCTTGCTTGCTGGCATGGCTGGCATCAGATCAGGCTTCGCGGACCCGTCCCCAGGCGGTGGGTTCAGCCTCACTATCCGCGTCTTTGCGGATAGTATCGGTAGTGGGTTACCCTGCCCCGGCTGCAACGGCGTTTTCGAGGCGGGCGAGGGTCGGGTTCCCCTGCCGCCCCTGGAGATCGTTGTACGGGATGGGGGGACCGGCGAGGAGGTGGCTCGCCAGCGGACGCGGCATCTTGGCAGCATTGGAGCTAGCTATACTCAGTTCCTTCTATCGCCCCGTCCCAGCTTCACCGTGGAGATTGCCGGCATCCCAGCCGAGTTTCAACTCTGCCCCAACTCACCCCGAGTACGGCAATTGGAGACGAGCGATTTCACCTGGCAGGCGGCCTTTGTCTCCTACTCATTATGGCACGGTTGCCCTGTGTCAGTGGCGCCCCGGACACCCACGGCAACCAGTAGCCCGACGTTGACACCAACGTATACGGCCACGCTGACAGCCACTCCCACACAAACAGCCACACTAAGCCCTTCGCCCTCGCCGAGCACCACGCCGACAGCCACATCCACGCCGACAGCCACGCGCACGCCAACGGCTACGCCTACACCGACATCCACGCCCTCGCCCACGCCTACAGTCACGCCGTGCATGGCTGACGTCACCGGCCTGGTGTGGAATGACGCCAACGGCAACGGCTCGAAGGAAGTCGATGAGCTTCCGCTGGCGCACGCCATCGTGACGGTGTGGCGGGCTGATGTGGCGCTTCGGAGCGTTATCACGGGCGAAGATGGGCAGTACAACTTCTCCGGTCTCGCGTCGGGGCTGTACCGCCTGGTGGAGACAGACCCGCCGGGCTACCGATCCACAACCACCAACTCGGAGGTGATTCAGGCCGAGTGCGGGGGCACAACTCAGGATTTTGGGGACCAGAGGACCGTTGCCTGCTTGCGGGGCGTGAACGGCGTCGTGTGGTATGACCTGGATGGTGACGGTGTGCTGGGCGCAAGCGAGCCGCCGCTGTCAGGCGCTATGCTGACCCTGCGCGACAGCACCGGCCAGGTGGTTGATGCGCCGCAAGTGACCAGGGGCGATGGAATCTATCTGTTCAAGGACCTTCTTTCGGATGTGTACACCCTGATCGAAGATAACCCGCCCGGCTTCCCTGTCTCTACCACCCCGGACAACTGGGCCATTGATCTGATCGGGTGTCGTGAGGTGCCAGTCACAATCAGTTTTGGAGATCGGCCTGCCCCTGTCGGTATGCAATGACGGGGTGAGAAGCCACCACACCGGCTCTGCCGGTCCGAATCATGGATGAAAACGGACGTGACGCGAGATGCCATCTCGCGCTACGACTATTTTTCACAGTAGCTACCTTGACAATGGCACATTCCGCTGTACGGCAGTTGAAACTGCACCAACCCTTGCAAAGTCGCCCCCTTCGACAGGCCCCTCGACAGGCTCGGGAGGGGCCTCAGGACGCC
>JBHHXF010000629.1:0-2582 GCA_046756905.1 Anaerolineae bacterium
CTTTGCGTTGTCCGTTCACTTTGGCCGGCTCTGGGCGAGCACTGGCGAGCAATGATGAAGTTTGAAGAATCAATCAGGTAATCAGCGGAGTAACTGTGCTTGGCCCAGCCCATGCGTCGGAGTCCCGAGCTTGCTCGGGTTCGCCTATGCCGGCTCACCGTCCTCCGCTCAGCGGGGTCAATCTCACGCAGTCTGCTATAAGCCTGGCCGGACAGGGCGAAGCAAGCTTCGCCACTCCGGCGGCTCATTACCCGATTGTTTTCTCAAAGTTCTTAATTACCCGCCTGCTACCCCCAAATCTGTCGAAACGGATTAGCCACACACCCGGTGAGCGCGTTGGAAACGCGCTTTTGGTATCAGTCGGCCAGCCGGGCTTGTGAAAGAAAGAATCAGCACATAGATTCTATCACAACTAGAGTTTCAGCGCAAAACCCCGCCGGCGGTCCCCCTCTTGAGGGTTGAACACCCCTCATCCTCTGCCTTTGGTAATCCTGCTGACGCCGGATCTGGCGATCCATTGAGAGCGGAATAGAGTACCAACACCGTGAGCGCCGTCCCGAGTTAATCGAGGGATGGAAGCCGGCGTAGTGTGCCGGCCGGAACTCGCGGCGGGGCTGAGGCGGTCACCCCGAACCTGCGCCAAGACCGCTGAAGCGTCACCTACGAACCTGTCAGTTGGCCGGCCACGTACATCAGGTCGACCACATCCACCACCCCATTGCCGTTCGAGTCATACCAGGTGTTAGGCTGACGCCAACCGCCGGCCATTATCTGAACGTCGCCGATGTCCACCGCGCCGTCGTGGTTGAAATCCAGGTTGGGAGCTGTCGTTACCTCAAGCGTCACGTCGTCCAGGTCGAAGAAGAAGCTGGAGCCGCCACCCGAGTTGTTCCTGGCTTTGAAAGTGATGCGCACCTGTTGGCCGGCATAACCACTCACATCGAAGGCCGGCGACTCCGCCCATCCGGTAGGTCCGCTATCGTCCAGTGTGGCCACAGTCTCGAACAGGCTGCCGCTGCTATCCCGCACCTGGAGCTTCAACGCGGCGGTCGGGGGCAGACTGCCGGTGGTGCGCCACCAGAAGCGCCACGTCGCCGCAGTGGCGTCCGCCGGAATGTCCACCAGTTGATAAACAGTGCCGTTTCCAAACAGCGAGGCATACTGATTGCCGGTGTGGGCAGGATATGCCCTATCCCCCTGAAAATCGGGGTACGCATTGCCCGTTGTTACCCACGGCGAGGAGAAGAAGCCCGATTCAAACCCTGGGTCTTGCAGAAGCTGCGAACTGCTCCCGCCGCCAGGAGGTGTGGTTGAGGTTGGTGTTGGTGTTGGCGTCGCTGTCGTTGTCGCTGTCGCCGTCTGAGTTGGCGTTGGGGTGGGTGTTGGCGACTCGGCCAGAAGGGTTCCCGTTGCCGTTGGCGTTGAGGTGGGCGAGTTTCCGACGTATGATTCAATCCAGCTCTTGAAGCTCGCGACGCGGGTGTAGACGCCGTACTTGTTGGGTGCAGCACAGCCATCACCCCAACTGACGATGCCGGCCTGCATCCAGCCGTCCCCCTGGGCATCGGGCACCATCAGTGGCCCGCCGCTGTCCCCGGAGCAGGAATCTTTGCCGCCCGAGGCATAACCTGCGCACAGCATGTTGGCTGTGATCTGGCCGCTGTAGGCGTTGCCGGCATTGCAGACCGCGTTGGACACGATGGGGACGGATGCCTGCTGAAGTGCATCCACATAGCTCGAGTTGTTGTTCGGATCCGTGAGACCCCAACCGATGATGGTGGCCGGTGTGCCTGGATCGAAGAGGTTGGCGTCGCCGGCCCCCACTACCGGTATCACCGGCTGCGACGACGCCGTGCTCAAGCGCAGCAAAGCCAGATCGGAGTCCAGGGTAGACGAGTTGAAGGACGGGTATTGCACAATCTCCATGACGGAGATTCGCTCCCCCTCGGATGAGCTGAGGGTGTGTCTCCCGACCACGACATCGATGTCCGACGGGCCGTTGTTCTCCGTACAGTGAGCGGCCGTGAGTACCCATTGGGGATCGATGAGCGCACCGCCGCAGAACTGCCCCCAATATGCGTCTGACTGGCTGGAATCCACAAGCGCGGCCATCCACGGCCAGGCACCTGGCTGCGCCTCCCCTCCGCCGACGATGTCGAGCCCTGGGGCAGGCGGCTGGGGCGTCGCCGGGTTCGGGGAAGGTGTCACGTCCGCAGGCGTTTCCTGGGTAGGAACGCCGACGGAGGCCGGTGACACAGGGCCTTCAGCCCATGAATACGTCGTGACGGTGAGCAACAGGCTGACGATGAACAACAGGCCAGCAACGTAGCGGTGCTTCACGATTCACCTCGCTGATGTAGGTTAGTGTGGCACTCTGACGTTTCGTCACAGGACAACTTTGATCTATCCGCGCCAGAAGCTGCGGAAAACATCCTTGCCGTTGACAACAGAATGATAATACAATAGCGAGGTTGGTGAAAGACGAGAAGGTGAATAAGGCATGAATAACAGGGCGACGCTGGTTCAAAGGGCAGGCAATTCGCGGGGCAGGGACCTTGAAGCGTCGGGGCAATTACACCTTC
>JBHHXF010000630.1:0-2579 GCA_046756905.1 Anaerolineae bacterium
TCGACGGGGCTCAGTACAGGCACTTCGACGGGGCTCAGTACAGGCATTTTGGCTACCAACTGACGTTCTTCCGGCAAGCCCTGATGCCTACGGCGCCCGAACGCGACTCGGAGTGGGGAACGAATCAAGTGTACATGGCACATTTCGCCGTCACGGATGTGGCCGGCGGGCGCTTCCACAACTTCGAGCGCTTCAGCCGTGGGTCGGCGGGGCTGGCCGGCGCAACAGGCACACCTTATCACGTCTGGCTGGAGAGTTGGTTGGTTGAGGAGACGTCGCCAGGCGTGGTGCGACTGCAGGCGTCCGAGGGGGATGTGAAGCTCGATCTGACGCTGCAACCGCTGAAGCCGCCGGCACTCCACGGCCAGGCCGGCCTCAGCCAGAAGAGTTCGACACCGGGCAATGCTTCGTACTATTATTCCCAGACCCGCATCGAGACGACGGGCTCCGTCACCGTGGGGGGCCAGAGCTACGCCGTCCGGGGGTCGAGCTGGATGGATCACGAGTTCGGTACCAGCTTCCTGGCCGACAACCAGGTCGGCTGGGACTGGTTCTCGCTGCAACTGGACGACGGGCGCGAGCTCATGTTCTTCCAGATTCGCCAGGATGACGGCGGCATCGAGCCGCTGTCGGGGGGCAGCCTGATCGATGCCGATGGTACGGTGCGCCACCTGAATCGCGAGGATGTGATCATTCAGGTGTTGGATCGCTGGACCAGCCCGAAGACGGGGGCCGTCTACCCCGCCGGCTGGCACCTGAGCGTGCCGCTGGCCGGCCTGGAACTGGACATCCAACCCTACGCCGGCGACCAAGAGCTCACCGTGTCGTACACATACTGGGAAGGCGGTGTCCAGGTGACAGGCCAAGGAGCCAATGGTCCTATATCCGGGAATGGTTATGTCGAGCTGATGGGCTACGTGGCTCAGTTAATTGTCCCCAACTCATGACGGGCGCATAATCTGGCTTGCCTTCGTTGAACAGGCGTGTTATAATGCCCACAGTCTACCTGACCTATACCTACCCTGTCAGCAGGAGGAGCCTTATGGACGAAATAGTCGGTGCTCAGCAAAATGACCATGAAGAAGACGCGGCCAAGCCCGATTCTGAAGAGATGCCGGAGCCAGAGCCCTGGGTCCGCGAGGAGTTGGAACGCATCGCCGAGGAGGCCCGACAGATGGCCGGCGATCCGATAGAGCAGGTGCAGGAGCTACCCGCCGCGACCAGTGCCGAGGTTGAAGCGGTCCAGAGCCAGGCGGAAACCGCTGGCGACGAAGTTACGGGTCTTGTCGAGGAGGCTCACACCACAGTCGAGGAGTTGGATGATAAGGTGACGACGCCGGCCAGCGAAGAGATGTCGAATCTGGTCGACGAAGCAGGTGAAGCGGGTGTGGAGCTTCGAGAAAGCTTGGAACGCCCCACAGTCGCCGCGCAGGCCGGCATGGCCAGTGCCACACCGCCGGTGCGCCCCACTGTGGACGAAGCGCGGGCTAGCGCCGATGAAGTTGTCAGGGCTACACGAGAACGCATTGCAGTTGCAGAGGAGATGTCAATGACCCCTGAGTACCGAGGGATCAGTTTCGGGGATGGTTTCCGCTTCGGGTGCGGGTTTACCGTAGCCGGCTGTTTGTTCTGGCTTATTCTATCTTTGCTGTTAGCGGTGATTCCCCTGGCGCTTTCGGCTTTGAATGTGATCGGGTTGCCCGGACGCTGACGAGGAGCGCAGGCCGGCAGTGCGTGTCCGCACGTGGCGCTCACATTCCCTCGGCGGTTGATGCTGAGGGCAACCGTACAGGCAGACTCAGTAGATCCAGATTTGAGGAGTCAGCACCCCCAGGTGCGGCTCCGTCCGGCACGTAGGCGTGCCTCACTCCTCGAAAATTGGATCTACTGAGTCTTGAAAACAAGCTAGCAAGGTGACCGGCACCTGCGAAATCAGCTCATAACTGAGCGCAACAGGTCAGTAGAAGTGGTCATCGGCGAAAAACCAGTGTGGAAACGCAGACCACCTGAACGCTTACGCTGATGACAAACTTGAACCTGCCGGGGGGTCTGGTTCTGCCGGCGGGCATTGACACGCCGGCCAATCTCTGTTACAATAGCAGAAGCTCTTGCAGGATTGCCGTCAGATGATGCGACCGCATCACGCTACCTCGCTCTAGGCGCTGCGTGTTGTTCCCCCCCGCAACGCGCAATGACGGCGCCTCTCGATCCGTGTGAGAGGGATAATCCCTGCCGAGCCAGCGTTTCCCTTGTGGAGCGGGAAAGGCTTCTTTGTGGACCCTTCCTAAAAGCTCAAGCCGCGAGTTCCGGTTGGCGCTTCGCGCCACCCTGCACCCTTCGACAGGCCCTTCGACAGGCTCAGGAGGGCCCTCAGGATGCCGCTCTCGGCTACAAACTTCGCCACTCCCTCTGGGAGTTCACCACAAGTCAGCTCGAAGAGCGGCGAAAACAGTAGCCAGGAGCGGTGTCCTGAGCCTGTCGAAGGGTGGAGCGGCAGCGCAACTCCTGGCGGGGGCTGTCAGGATCAGTTGTCTTGTGCTACACGCGGCGATGCACAAATATCTTGAGCTCAACGCAGA
>JBHHXF010000631.1:0-2578 GCA_046756905.1 Anaerolineae bacterium
CCTGCCCTCTGTCGGATCGGATCAGGTGCGAGGCGGGGTGCTCTATGTACGATCTCAGGAGGCTCGGCGCGCTGGCTACTCTGGCCGGCCTCCTTTTTCTGGTAATCGCGCTGCAATATGAACCCATCGCCGGCACGTCCATCGTGTCCGGTTCGGGATATGACGATGGGGCCGTGCTGCTGGCCGTGGATGGCCGGCTGCTGGTGGTGTTGGAACGCTTCGAGGGCACTCACGACGATCTTTACCTGGTGACATCCGAGGATGGCGGTGTGACGTGGAGCAACCCATCACCGGTCGCCACGGGCGCTGCCGACGCACGGCTGGGGTCCCTTGTCCAGCTCAGCGATAAGACTTTTGTGCTGTTCTACACATCCAACGCCGGCGGCATGTACCGTGTTCACCGGGCAACCTCTCCGGATGGAGCCACGTGGACCGAACATGGTGCCGTCGATCTGCACCAATTGCCGGCTTCGCCCATCAACCCCCATGTGATTGTGGAAGATGACGGCCAGCTCACCATGGTCTATCAGTTGCTGGCCGGCAGCATCTACGTCGCCCAGTCCTCTGACGGTGGCGTCACCTGGGATGCGGAACCGACCCGCATTGGTCCGCTGGCAGCCGCATTCCCCCGGATCACGCGCACCTCCGACGGACTCTATCTCTTGACTTATCACATTGGTGGCGCTGATCTGGACCTCTACGCGCAACTTTCCGACGATCCCTACACCTGGGAAGGGGAGCCTGTGGCCATCTCCTCCGGGCAGGACAGCCGTGATGGATTTCCGGTGCTGCTGAACGACGGGACCCTGGCCGTGTTCTATGCCCTGTCGATGGAGGGAGTTCCAGCTAACCTCTTCTACCGGGCGAGCGAGGACGGTCTTGAGTGGGACGTGCCGACACAGGTGACTCAGGCGGATCTGGCTGAGCTGATGCCGGTCACAGTGCCGGCCAGCAGCACTCGTGGCGTTCACCTCGTCTGGAGCCAGGAAGTCACGGCTGGCAGTGACTACGACATCTACTTCCAGTCAGACTTTGAGGTCCGCCCGCTACCGACGCCCACCTGGACACCCGGCCCGCCCACAGCCACACCGACGGCCACAGTCTACTTGACGCCGACCGTCACCCCAACACGGACGCCGCGCCCGACTCGCACGCCTTCTCCCACCCCATCACTGACACCCACTCAGACACTGACGCCCACGCCGATTACGCCAACGGAGACGCCTACTCTAACATCGACACCGACACCGACGGCGACGCCCACTACAACCCCGACCCCGTCGCCGACCCGCACCCTGGTCCCCCGCCTCAGCCTGATTCCTGGTGGTTATCCATCCGTTGTATCACCCGGAAACACCATCACCATCACCTGGTCAGTGGCGACGAATCGGGGTGCGAATACCTGGATAGAGTGGGGGGCTGAGTCTGGCGAGTACGTTCAGCGACACGATTTTCCGTGGATACCAGGCGGAATCTACGCCTTCGAACATGAGATCACGGCCCCGATCGGGCCGGAGGTCTACTTCCGCGTGGCAGCCGCGGACGACGTCTTCTCTCCGATCTTTTGGTCAGGCCACGTTAGCGTCGCTGAGGCAACCCCGACTGCGACGCCGGCTGCGTTGCGCCGGCTGTTCGTGCCGTTCATCACCCGGTGAAGCCGGCGGTTGAAACCGCGCCTACCATCGCGAAACCCACCATAGCGGGTTAGAGGTCTCGCTTTTGGAACAAGTACACTGCGCCCGCCAGGGTGATGGCCACATAGAGCAGGGTATAAACTACCATGGCATTGTTGGGGGCGCTGACAGCGGCGAAAGGATGGATGCCCAGAGCGCGCAGGAAGGACGGCTCCATCAGGTAGGCCGCCCGCTTCCACATCGCCTCGCTGGGCATCAGCAGGCTGGCCACAATGCCGATGTCCACCGCCGCTTCGTTGTGCAAAACGGCGCCGATTTGCTCGATCCAGCCGGCAATGAACGCCAGCCCGTACAGCATGAACACGACGACCCCGTTGGTCAATGTGGAGAGGCGAGTGCCCCCCAGGATCGACAACGTCAACAGCACCAGCCCTTCCACCACCATCAATCCGATGCCTTGCGCTGGATTCGGGGGAGTGTAGCGCGCGATCAGCCACACGATAGCGATCATGCCGATGCTCATGACGATAGTGAAAATGCTGAGCATCGCCGCCAGGCCGAGCCACTTGCCTAGCACCACTTCCCAGCGCCGCAGTGGCTTGCTGACAATCGTGTGAATAGTGCCCGAGGTTATCTCCCCCGCAATGGTGTCTACCGAGGTGAGCACAGCCAGCATGATCATCAGGAAATTGACCACGTACAGGCCGGCCAACAGGAAAAAATCCGTGGCCTCGAAGAGACTGCTGATGTCATTTCCCGACGCGCGACTAATCTCGCGATGTACGAAGTAGAAGCCCAGGGCGAACAGGCCCAGAAATATCAGTCCCATCAGGGCTACGGCCCACAACAGCCGGCGCCGGCGCGCCTCCAGAAAAGTTAAACGGGTGATGGTGAGCATGGTCGTGATTTCAGCCGGAGGTTACGGGATTGGAGATTGGAGATTG
>JBHHXF010000632.1:0-2569 GCA_046756905.1 Anaerolineae bacterium
GCAAAGAACTCCTCAACCAGAGGCTGCGTAGCACCAGGCACACTCAACAGACCCGGAATCGGGTCCCGCTTGTTCATGTGGGCTTCCATCTCGCGCAAGGTGGCATCGACCAGCGGCAACCGGGCGCGATACTCACACCCGACGTCGATCTCGGCCAGTCGCGGGGTCAATGCCTGGACCAGGTCGGCATCGTCCAGCAGGATGCGGGCCGGCCGGCGACGCCGGCCAAACCCGACAAGCATGCGAGGGAGTGAGGTCCGCATTGCATTGAGCAGCTCCTCCAGGACAACATCAGGGGCAGGGCATTCGTCCTTGATCTCAGTGCGACGGATGAGCTCGCTCTCCTGTACCACCACCAAGACGATATAGGGGCGGTAGGGAGGCTCGTCATCGGGCATGATCCAGGTGGGCGCGCGCCGCGCTGTGCAAAGCCAGGTCTCATCGCTCTGGCGCAGCCGGCGGACCTTGCTCAGAAGACCTTTAGTCACTCGATCCCTCCAATCCTTTCTCGGACAATTGTACCACAGATGTCCAAGGCAGTGGAGGCATGAGTCGCCGAGACGGGCAGGTCCAGGCACTGGGCGAAGTGTCGCTGACGGTGGCCGGCAACGAGGCGATGGCGGTTGTTGGGTGCTAACGGGGTCGGCAAGAGCACCCTCATCAAGACCGTCATCGGCTGGTAGACACCCCAGCGTGGCAGCATCCACCTCGACGGGCAGGATGTGACTCGCCAGACGTCATGGGTACGAGTGGAGACGGGCATAGCGCTGGTGCCTGAGGGTGGTCGTGTGTTCCGCGGGCTGACCGTGCAGGGGAACCTGCGCCTGGGGGCCTACCGCCAGACCGAAGAGAAGGTGGTGCAAGCCCAGTTGGAGGCCGTTTTTGAGCTCTCTACCGCCCTGGCCGAGCGCCGGCGGCAGGGGGCGCACACGCTAAGCGGTGGCAAGCAGCAGATGCTTGCCATCGGCCGGGCCATGCAGAACTTCGCAAAAACCCCCGCGTGGAAGCTGCCTATCTGGGTGGGTAGCGCGTGCAGTTGACGCTAGGCGGCCGCTTACTCGCGCAGTGCCTGGCAGGTCACGCATAGTCGCGCCTGGGGAAGCACTGCCAATCGTGCGGGGTTTATGTCTCGACCGCAACTCTCACAGACGCCATAGGTGCCCACCTCTAGCCGGCGCAACGCGTCTTCGACCATGGCCAGTTGGTGTGCCTGAATCTGAAGCAGTGCGCTGTTCGTCGCATCCTGAGAAACGTCCGTGGCGCTGTCGGCGGGGTGATTGCTGTAGCTTGAGCGCGCGTGGTGCACGTCCGACAGCCGGCTGACGTCCTCGGTCAACCTGGCGCGAGCCATCTCAAGACGCTGTTTCACACCATCTATTGAACGAAGCATCTCCTCTCTCCTTTCAACGTAGCACTTCGTGTGATCAGTACTATCCGAAATGAGGCTTCGCGGCGTCAATGCGTTGTCCCGATGTTACTTCATAAGTGCCCAGACGGAGGTGGAAACCTTCGCTGGCTCTCGGACGAAACACCTACGCAAGCGACACGCAGCCGATCAGCAACTCGCGACGTTCTGCTTGACAAAGAGGAAGCAGCGTGATAGCATTCTGCTGCCAAAGTGGAGAGATGAAAGGAGGTTCATTGATGGGACGAGCGCAATTCAAATTGATAGCAATTCTGGGAACCCTGGCCCTCCTGTTGGCGGGGGCCATCGGTTGCTCATCTGGCCAGCCGGCCCAGTCGGTGAAGGCCGGCCCGGAGCCAAACTTCGCCAGCGACAGCCCATACGTGAGCATCGAGGAGTTGAAGCAGGAACACGATCGGGGCGCCAATATGATCATCCTCGATGCGCGCCCCAAGCAGGATTACGACATGGATCACATCGCCGGCGCTATCTCCATGCCATTCTTCGAAGTGGAACAACGCTACAAGGAACTGCCGAGTGACACATGGATCGTCACCTACTGCGCCTGCCCCAGGGCCGAAGCTCAGGAGGCAGCCAACATCCTGCAGCAGAAGGGCTTCAACAAGGTTAGAGTGTTTTACGAGGGCTACTTCGAATGGCTGGCCCGCGACTACCCCATCGCCAAGGGGGAGGGCTGATATTGGATAATGGATATTGGATATTGGATATTGGATATTGAAGGGCTACGAGGCACTACCCGCTGCACAATACCCACTGCTCAATACCCAATACCCAATATCCAGTACCCAATATCCATTCTCCAGGAGAACATCCATGTCCGAACAGACCCGTGAGTCGTGCGATGTACACGCTGACTTGGCCGATGAGGTGACAGCCGAGAAGCTGGCAGAGACCTTCAAAGCTCTCAGCGATCCAACGCGTGTCCGCATCATATCGGCGCTCTCCCGCGCCGAGCTGTGCGTGCACGACATAGCAGCAGCCCTCGACATGAGCCACTCCGCCATTTCCCACCAGTTGCGCACACTGCGGGAACTGCGGTTGGTCAAGTTTCGGCGGGAAGGCCGGCACGTGTACTACACCCTGGACGACGAGCATATCCAGGACCTTTACCAAATGGGACTGGACCACGTCCTGCACGACTAG
>JBHHXF010000633.1:0-2566 GCA_046756905.1 Anaerolineae bacterium
GGCTACGAGACCCTGAAACGCGCCCTCATGGAGATGTCGCCGGCTGATGTGACCCAGGTGGTGGCGCAGTCCGGGCTGCGGGGGCGGGGCGGGGCCGGCTTTCCCACTGGTCGCAAGTGGATGTTCCTGCCCAAGGGTGTGTACCCCCGCTACCTTGTCGTAAACGCCGCCGAGGGCGAGCCGGGCACTTTCAAAGACCGCCAGATTCTGGAGCGCAACCCGCACCAGCTCCTGGAGGGGATCATCCTGACGTTGTACGCCATCAATGCGGAGATCGCGTACATCTACATGCGTGGCGAGTACCTGAAAGCTATCGCGCAGGTGCAGAAGGCCATTGACGCGGCCCACCAGCGCGGGTTCCTGGGAGACAGGGTTCTGGGGACCGACTTCTCGTGCCAGGTTTACCTGCATCGTGAGGGCGGCGCCTACATCTGCGGTGAGGAGACGGCGCTTCTGAACTCGCTGGAGGGCTACCTGGGGCAGCCGCGAGTCAAGCCCCCTTTTCCGGCCGTGGAAGGGCTCTATCAAAAACCAACCATCATAAACAATGTTGAAACGCTAACCAACATTGCCCCGATTGTGGAGAAGGGCGCCGATTGGTTTCGCAGCTTCGGGACGGAGCAGAGTCCGGGGACGAAAATCTATGCTCTTAGCGGGCATGTTCGCCGGCCTGGTAACTACGAACTTCCCCTGGATGTGACACTGCGTGAACTGATCTATGAACATGGCGGCGGCGTGCCGGGCGATCGAGCCGTCAAAGCTGTGATCCCCGGCGGTGTTTCGGCACCGGTGTTGACGCAGGAGAACCTTGACATAACAATGGACTTCAACTCCCTCATGGAAGTGGGCTCGATGTTGGGTTCGGGAGCCGTGATCGTATTGGATGAGACCACCGACATGGCATGGGCGGCGCACCGGATGATGCGTTTCTTCAGCCAGGAATCGTGCGGCAAATGCTCCCCCTGCCGAGAGGGCACCTATTGGCTGGTCAACATCATGACCGATATCCTGCGTGGGACGGGACAGGCCTCGGACATTTCGTTGACCGAGGCGGTGGCCACTCAGATCCAGGGCAACACCCTGTGCCCCCTTGGCGACGCGGCTGCCGGCGGCCCCGCTCTCTCCACCCTAAAGCATTTTCGCGAGGACTACATGGCACACATCTGATAGTGATAGCGATAGTGATAGCGATGGCGATAGCGAACGAGAGGGGAGAAAACAATGAGCTTTAAGTTTGAGCGATTGGATGTCTGGAAGAAGGGTATCGAGTACGTTGATGCGATGTTTGAGATTGCCGATGGTTTGCCCCAACGATACCAGTTCTCGTTGGGCGAGCAGCTCAGGCGGGCATCGCTGAGTATCGTGAACAACATTGCTGAGGGAACCGGCCGCGACAATCCTAACGAGGCCCGCTACTTCTTCGGCATAGCCAAAGGTTCGGTCTACGAGACAGTTAACATCATGGTAATCATTGGCCGGCGCGGTCATCTGGAGCGCGAAGCATACCGTGAGCAGTATCAGACCGCCGACGACCTGGCAGCAATGATAACCGGTCTCATGAGAGCGCAATAACAGCGATACTAAACAGTCGCTATCACTATCGCTATCACTATCGCCAAGGGTATTGGTTGTAGAATGTCTGACGATAACGAGAAACTCATCACAGTCATCATCGACGGCACGGAGGTTCGGGCGCCGGCCGGCATTATGGTCGTTGAGGCGGCGAAGCGGGCCGGCATCGAAATTCCAGTCTTCTGCTATCATCCCAAGCTGACGCCGGTTGGCATGTGTCGCATGTGCCTGGGCGAGGTGGGGCTGCCCAGCCGAGATCGGGCGACGGGCGAAGTCCAGGTTGATGAGGATGGGAACCCTGTCATTCGGTGGTTCCCCAAGCTGCAAACCACCTGCACCACCCAGGTCTCCGACGGCATGGTTGTCCGAATGCAGTCGGAACGGGTGGAACTCGCACGTCGCGCGGTGCTGGAGTTCTTGCTGTCGAGCCACCCGCTGGATTGCCCCGTGTGCGACAAGGGCGGCGAATGCCCGCTGCAGGACCAGACCTACTCCTACGGCCCGGGCCGCAGTCGGTTCGATTATGAGGACAAGTTTCACTTCGAGAAACCGATACCGCTGGGGCCGCTGATTGCGCTGGACCGAGAACGGTGCATCCAGTGCGCCCGCTGTACGCGGTTCCAGGACGAGATCGCTGGCGACCCTGTGTTGAGCTTCGAGAATCGCGGTCGTGGGATGGAGATCGTCACATATTCCGATCCGCCGTTCAACTCGAAATTCTCGGGCAACACAACCGACATCTGCCCGGTCGGCGCGCTTACCAGCCGCGACTTTCGATTTCGTGGCCGCGCCTGGGAACTGGAAGACACCCAGAGCGTTTGCCCGCATTGCTCCGTTGGGTGCAACATCATCGTGGGGCATCGATCCAACGAAATCCGGCGGATCATGCCTCGCGAGAACGATGCGGTCAACGAAATCTGGATTTGTGACAAAGGGCGGTTTGGGCACCATTTTGTCAACAGCGCGGACCGGCTCAGGACGCCGATGATTCGCA
>JBHHXF010000634.1:0-2564 GCA_046756905.1 Anaerolineae bacterium
AGCTCCCTTGCTCCCCTGCCCCCTAGCTCCCTTGCTCTCCTGCTCCCCTGATCCTCTGCTATTGCAGTTCCGGTGGGCAGACCTGCTTGTAGAACTCGAAGTCGCCGGCGTCGCTGATCTTGACGATGACGGCGCACTTGATGGGGTCGCCGTCCGGCGTGAACATCATGCTGCCGGTGATGCCCTCGAACCGCTTGATGTTGGCCAGGGCATCGCGCACACACTGCCGGTCCTTGGCGATGTCGCCGGTGATGGTGCCGCAATCCTGGATAGCTTTCTGAACGAGGCGCATGGTGTCCCAGGTTAGAGCCCCTACGTCGTCGGGCACGTAGCCGTACTTCGCGTTGTAGCGGTCGATGAACTCCTTGGTGGCGCCGGTCGCGCCGGCGGCGGCGTAGTGGGTGCTGAAGAACAGCCCCTTGCAGTCATCGCCACACAGGTTCATCAGCTCGGCCGAGCCCCAGCTATCGCTGCCCACGATGGGCTGAGCCCAGCCCAGCTCGTGGGCCTGCTTTGCAATTAAGGGAACCTCATCGTAGTATTGGGGTGTGAAGAAGAACTCGGCGCCCGATTCCTTGATCTTGGTCAACTGGGCGCTGAAGTCGCGGTCCTTGGTGGTAAAGCTCTCGAAAGCCACAACCGAGCCAGGCCCGTGGAGTTCCTCCCAACCCTGCTTGAAGAATTCAGCCAGTCCCTTGGGGTAGTCGCTGGCCACGTCGTAGAGCACGGCCGCCTTGGTGAAGCCGAACTCCTCAGTGACGAACTGAGCGTTCACCGGCCCCTGGAAGGGGTCCAGGAAGGGTGCCCGGAAGACCCACGGGCGGTCCTTGGTGGTGCGAGGGTTGGTGGACCACGGGCTGACCATGGGGGTCTGCTTGTCGTCGGCCACCTCGCCGGCCGGCACCGCCTGTTTGGAGGACTGTGGCCCAACGATGACCAGCACCTCGTCCTGCGTGATCAACTTGGTGGCCGCCGTCACCGCCGACTCCGCCTTGGACTCGTTGTCCTCGATGACCAGCTCCACCGCGTGCTTCTTTCCGCCGACCTCCAGTTCCCCGCCGATGTCCTCCAGCCACATCTCGGCCGAGAACTTCGACCCTTCGCCCACCTTGGGGATATCGCCGGTGAGCGGGGCATTGATCCCGATCTTGATGGTCGTTGCCGGCGCTGCCGGCGGCGCACAGGCCCCCAACGCGAGGCCGAGCAGGATCACCAACAAAGCTATCGTAAGAGTTCGCTGAGTCATTTTCTATCTCCTCCCATGTCTGCCTTTTCACTCTCTCATCTATTACATGCATGGTAACGCTGAGCGTCCTGATTTCGCTACGCATCACCTCCTACGTCAAAGGGGTATCGCACCGCAGTGGCTCACCCGGCCACACCTGGTTCGGGCAAACGAGTCTCGATCAGAGTTCAGGGGAAGATTGCATTCCACAGCGGCGGCTCATCGTCGGGCCAGAATGCAGAGCGTTGGCTACCATTGAAGGCATTGAGGTAAAAGTCACACCTCGCTCCGGCTGGATCGCCAGATTCAGCCGCTGGGCGACGGATCTGACACTTGTCCTGAGGTCCCTCCTGAGCTTGACGAAGGACCTGTCGAAGGAATCCGCCGCGAGCCTCAGTCTCGCTTTTGCCCGAATGCCATTGATGTAGGGGGCCAACAGTTTGAAAAGTAGGTAGATTATATGGAAAACTCGGTTGGTGTCAAAGAGGCATCGTCCGGCGAACGTATCGTCGGGGGAACTATACTCAGTAGACGAGAATTATCGCTCCTGACCGGTCCGTGACCGGTCAGATTAGCGGGTCACGGACCCACCTGGAGCGGGTTTTCCCAGGTACTGATACTATCGTGCGCAGCGGAAGCCGACGACGCGGATGCGCCGCGCCGGGTGAGCGATGTCGCGCGCCGCGCTGCGGGCATCCCTATGAGGATGGTTCCAGGAGCCGCCCCGCACCACCTTGTACTTCTCACCGAAGAACTCGGACCGATAGTCGCTGCCGGCGTAGGCCTGATACCAGTCGGCGACCCACTCCCAGACATTGCCGGCCATGTCGTACGCGCCGTACGGGCTGACCCCATGTTGATAGCTTCCCACGGGGGTCGTGTCGCCCACCACCTGGTCTACATTCGCTTTGTTTATGTCAAATCGATTGCCCCACGGAAACACGAAACCCGCCGGCCCGCGTGCGGCCTTCTCCCACTCGGCCTCCGTCGGCAGACGTTTGCCACGCTGTTCGCAGTAGGTCTGCGCGCCATACCAACTGACTTTTACGACGGGATGCCGCTCATAGCCGGCCTCCACCACGTATCGTCTGCTCCGGTAGTTGTACAGGATGTGGCTGTCGGGGTCCTCATCTTGCGTGTCGATGCAGTCATGGCCGGCGCACCTTCCCTGGTGGCCGCCGATGGCGTTCAGAAACTCGGCGTACTCGGCGTTTGTGATCTCGAACCGGTCGATGGAGAAGGCGTCGAGGTAGACGCTGTGGGCCGGCTTCTCGTCGGCCCGCCCGTTCTGGCTGCCCATGCGGAACGGGCCGGCGGGGACCAGATCCATGTGTGCCGG
>JBHHXF010000635.1:0-2563 GCA_046756905.1 Anaerolineae bacterium
TCGACGAGCCGCCGTGGTGAGCCTGTCGAACCATCAGGACGTCGCTTCATCGGCGTGCGGGCGATGGCTGAGAAGCAGTGCGCTGTTACCGGATTATTTTCTCAAGGTTCATCAGTCGTTCCGGTGGACTGAAACGACTGAAGTCGTTACTACGAACGAGCACGAAGCATCATCTGAAAGTCTATGATATGACGCACTATTGCCCGCACTGCTGGGCCGAGATCGACAACGGGACCGAGCGCTGCCCCGTGTGCGGGAAGCCGATTGCCGAACCGGAAGCTGACTTCGTTGACAAACTGATTGCTGCCCTGCGGCACCCGGAGCCGACCCGCGCCGGCCTGGCCGTCCACATCCTGGGCGAGATGCTGCGCGAACCCCGGGCCATCGAACCGCTCATCGACCTGGTCCGCGCCCGGCCGGATGCGCACGTGCTGAAGCTGGCAGTCCAGGCTCTTGGTCATTTCGGCGATGACCGGGCCGTGCCGACTCTGGTTGACCTGCTGGAGGACCCAACCGCTGTAGTGGTGGCCCGTCTGGCGGCGGTGGACGCGCTCCGCCAGTTCAGCGGTGAGACCGCAAACCGCGCCCTGCGGCAGGCCGTGGAAAGCGAGCGCCCGTCGATTCGAGACGCCGCCCGGCGGGTGGCAGACCCTAAGGGTTTCAGAAACCCTTAGGGTCTGGTGAAGGAGAAGTCTGTGCGTGAGAATCCGCTGTTCGAGACGCGTATTGAAATCCCCCAGCACGCCACCGGCGAGTATGCGCCGGCCGGCGATGACGCAGTACGCCTCGCCGGCACGTGGCACAGCGAGTTACCTCTGCCGGCCAACTGGGGCACCGCCCTGAGGACTCTGACCTCGGCCGGCGAACCGCTGGGCGTGTGGGTGGTGGCCAGCGTCCCCATCGCTCCTGGCGCTTTGGTTCGGGCCCAAGCTATCGGCCTGCTGGCATGGCACGATGCCGGCCAGACCCGACACATCATCATCGCCACGCCCAAAGCCGATCAGGGTGTGGCGCACGTGAAGGATTGGCGCGACCTGTCTGAGGAGCAGCGTGGGATGCTGGAGGCCGGCATTGGAAGTGACCAGCAGGCGAAGTGGCAGGCCGCTTTCCAGGCCGTGCAGGTCATCCGCAAGGCCAGACGCATGGCGCGCCTGGCCCAAGTCGGCACCGGGCCGGAACACGCGACGCCTGTCTGGCAGACATCGGCCGGCCTGGGCGCGTTCCGCGAGTCTGAGGGCATGGCCCACACGCGGGCCGAGTTGTCCGTTCGCCAGTTGCCGCTGCGCTACCAGGAATACATTGCCGACATGCTGGCCGGCGATGAGCGGATCGTGATGTACGTCCCGAGGCCGGCCTTAAAGGGGAATCGGCAGGGCATTCTGGGTCGGCAAGAACGGCAAAACGACGGCCTCCTGGTTGTCACCGATCAGCAGGTGTTATGGGTGGTCGATGCGCTGCCGCCCATCGAGATTGTGAAGAGCTATGGTTACATCGCCAAGAGCTGCGTGCTGGAGCGAGTGACCGGCACTGAGGTGCGTGAAGATGGCGACCTGGCGTACTTGAGCGTGGATCTAGCCAGCCCCGTCGGCAACGTAGAACGCTTCTCGCTCTCGTTCCCTGTGGCCAGCATCGGCCTGCTGCGGCGTGTCGTGGAGTACGTGGAGGCGTTCATGCCGGGTAGGGGTGTGGCGGCTCTCATGCGCCTGGCGTGCCTGCCGGCCACGGAAACTCCCCTAACTGATTTGATCGAAGAGAACGATGACGCCACCCGGAGCCTGCTAGGCCCGTGGGAAGACCGGTTGAACGCGATGCTGCGTGAAGGAGAAACGCTGGCGGCTCAGGCGGTCGTGCCGGCTTGGTCGACAGAGAAGCCGTTGCTGCTAGCCGTGACAGACCAGCGGGTGCTCTATCTCAATGCTCACGACCAGGAACCTGACGTATTTCCGCTGAGCCACATCACCTCGGCCGACCTGTCCCACTCCGTGATGCAGAGCTGGCTGCGGCTGTGGGTGGCCGGCGACGAGGGGGTGATGCCGATGCAGGTGGAGTTTCCGCTCGTCAATCTGGGGGCTTTCACCCGGGCCTACGTGGCTATTCGGCAGGGGCTGATCGCGCCGGCAGCATTCAAACGAAGTTGACGCATCACGCAACCTTGCATATAATCTATGCGTATTCCTGTTGTGCAATGTCTGAGAAAAGAGCCGTGGACAGTTCGTTACCCAGCAGTAGTTGGGGGCACGTGGGTGCCCCTGAACCGCAGATTTGCCCGGGGTGGGCCAGAAGTTGGCCGGCACCGGGCTACTGGCTGCGAAGCCGAGGAGGCATGGCGACAATGTGACGCCCTCACGCTGCCGTGATTTCTGTTGGCACATCGCTTGCCAATAGCCCCTGTTGTCCTCCGTAGGCCCGCCGTGCATCGGTGGGCTTTTGCCTTTCCCCGCATGATCTGCCGCTGCCGAAACGAACGCCACCTGAAGCGCTATCTCAACCTCACACCGTTACTACTTGGCCGCTCGGCCTGGATTGTCAAATCCAGGCCACAGGGTGACAGCATCAGCTTGAA
>JBHHXF010000636.1:0-2555 GCA_046756905.1 Anaerolineae bacterium
GATGGGGTTGCCCTGGCCGCCATTCAGGGGCTGTACCGGATTGTGCAAGAGCAGGAAGCGCAGATTGAGGCGCTTCAGCGGCAGAACGCCGGCCTGGAAGCGCGACTGGCGGCGTTGGAGCGGGCAGTCGGTGCAATCGGCGCGCCGGCTAGCGCAAGCCAGCCATGCCCAGCCGTCCTTCAGCCCAGATCACCTGCTTCTCAGACAACGGGGGATCGGGGGGCTGGGTATAGTCAATCATCCGACGATAGGGACCGCCGGCGTAGGTCCGGTTCACCATGATCTGGAGATCCAGCGGCACGTCCTCGTCGCCGGCCCGCAGGGGGACCGGAATGCACGGTAGAGGCTCTCTCAATGCGACCGGATACAGCTCGTAGTCGGTCACCATCCCGCGCCGGCCGAGGGCGCGATTCACCAGGATGAGGTAGTCGGGCCGCAGTTGCTCGACTGCCTCATACAGCTCGGCATACGGCAGGATTCGACGACCCGCCCGCAGCAAATCCAGTTCGATCAGGTTGGCATCGCTGCGCAGGACCTCGCGCTGTTTCTCCTGATAAGCCTCGCGGTCCGGGCCGGCGCTCTTGTTAGAAGGACTGACAATTTCGATGAGTGTGACCAGTTTGTGGCCGCGAGCGGCATCCCTGATTTCTACAAAATGATGCCGAATTGGATCGGTTCGGACGGTAACATGGACCGGCTCGGTAATCTGAGTCCGAGGAGTATCAAGAACCAGTGTCCCAGGGCCGGATTCTACGGGACGACTCACCACGACGACGTCTGGCACAATTCGCCGGGGCACACCCTCGCCCAAGATCACACCGAGCTCCGGCCGCATCTGCAGCCGGGCGTAGTAAGGTTCGGGCAGATTGGTGTTCAACTCCGTTCTGATTTCTGCTGCCAGTGCGTCATGGAAGTCAGACCAGATGTCCGGTGCCTCCAGATAGGGGTCCATGCCGGGAAACGGAAGAGCCATTGTGCACCTCACAGTCGGGTCTTGCAGTCAACTAACCACCTCTCGCTCCAACCAGCCCAATTGTACGTCGGAAAGAGCCGGCTGGCAAACCGTGGACTCAAGAGTGACCTCGTGAGATCCACAGGAGAAGTTTCCCCTGATCCGTCCGGGGTCATCGCACCACTGTGACAGCCCCTTCCAGCACCACGCGATCCTGGGGCAGCCGGCCACCATCGGGTCCGACCGCCGGCAGCCGCTCGCCCGTCGTCGCATCGTACAATCCGATGGCCAGGTGATAGGCGCCGGCGGGGACCTCGGCCGTCGAGATGCGAAAGCTGTCCGTGACGACCTCGCCCGCGATCCAGCTAGACGTGGGGCGCTCGCCGGCGAGCGGCTCGGCGTCGCGCTGAGCTACGATCTGCTCCGTAGCGGGGTCGAAGAGGTGGACGAAGGTCTTGTAGCGGTGCTCGACGTCGTTCAGGGCCTGCCAGGCGGCGTGAAGGGAGAGCACGGTCGGGCCTTGCTCCAGATCATAGCCCAGCAGCCGGATATTCTGGCCAAAGTCCACATTTAGCGTGTGTTGCAGCGCCGGAGGCTCGAAGCTACGCGTGGAGGGTGTGACTGTGAGGAATCTGTCTGGGGCAAACCAGCCGCCGGCATCTTCAAGGCCGACGGCGATCTGATATTGTCCGGGGAGCAGATCGCGGGGCAGGGTTACGCGGTAACTCTGGGCGATGTACGCTCCCAGAGGCCAGTGCGAGGCCGGCGTGTCGGCCAGCACGCGCACCGGCTGTGCGTGCACGATCTGCTCCCCAGTCTGGTCCAGAAGCAGCAAACGAGGCCGAGGGTCTCGCTCTAGCAGCTTCTGTAACCACCAAGTTATCTGAACAGGGACTTGCTCCCCCGGTTCAGCACGTTCGCGCCCGATGTCAAAGTCGGCGATTGCCAGACCGCCTGGAAAACCGAACTGGGGCACAGTGTGTCGCTCAACGGCGATTCGATGGAGGGTGATGTTGTTAAACCGGACATTGCCGAGAGATGCCAAGCTCATCGCTTCGTAGAGCACGATTTCCAGTTGGTAGTCTTTGCCCGGCGGCGTCCCTACCGGCAAGTCCAGCCATCGCCGGTCGTACGCCGGCGTACTAGGCTCCCAGAGACTGGTCGGGCAGAAGCCATAGCACGGCTGCGTGTCCGCCTGTGCGATAATATCGCCAATCTCATTCCGCAGCCGGATTGAGGTCGCATAATTGGCCATGATCGGCTGCGCGACCCGCCACGTCATGCTGACCTCAATCTGGTGTGGCGAAATCTGGCTGACATCGAGCTCTTCCAGCGTGGCGATATCCGCAAAACGCCCGACCGTCTGCTCAGGAGCCACAATTCTAGGACGGATTCGGATTGGCTGCAAGTAATAAACGCCGGTTTTGGCGTCGTTTTGGGTACGCTCAGCCAACTTTTCGCCATTATTCACAATACGTAGGCGTGGCAGATAGATGCCGGCGGTTGCATCGTCGGGCACGCGTAGCCTTAGCGTAGTGTCCTCCTCCAGACCGAAGCGGATTTCGCTAATCACAGCCGGCGCGTGAAAGAGAACCTCAGCCGG
>JBHHXF010000637.1:0-2546 GCA_046756905.1 Anaerolineae bacterium
AACGTGGTGAAGTCGGCGCCGGCGCCTCCGTACTCAGGCGGAAAGTGGATGCCCAAACAATACTGTCCGGATAAGCAGACGCCAGTCAGGTCGACTTGGCAAGAAGTGAGCCTTCCGGTAAGCTATAGAGCGAGAAAGGAGGTGCTCTATGGCTAAACCAGAAGGCTCTGGGCCCAATTCTACCACATTTGATGAACTTCTGCATCCGCTGAAGTCGCCGCTGGCGACCATTGAAGAGAACCGCACGCCCCATCACCGGGAAGTGCTGTCCTTCACCGCGTTTGTCCGGTTGTTGGTCTACTACTTTACCAAGAAGGAGGTGGAGTCGGGCCGCCAGTTGCTGAACGATACGCTCAGCGCGGCCAAGGAACTGGGGCTGCAAGTGGTGAACCGCTCGACGTTCTTCGACGCGTTCCAGCGTTTCCCCGTCGAGTGGTTTGTCACCTTGCTGACCACACTGTTGACGACGGTGGCCTGGAAAGCGATTCCCGAACTGGAGGCTTTGGGCACACTCTACTGTGTGGACGGCTCGCTCTTCCCTGCTCTGGCCACCATGTTGTGGGCTGAATACAAGACCAATTGCCCGGCCATCCGCTTGCACCTGTGTTTCGAGTTGAACCGCATGCTGGCCGTGCAGTTCATCGTGGCAGAGGGCAACTCGAACGAGAAGGCCGCCTTGCGTCAGATGTTGGAAGCCGGCGTCACCTACATTGCCGACCGGGGCTACGTGAGCTTTCCCTTGTTGGCCGACATTGTGACGGCCGGCGCGCATTTCGTGATGCGAATGAAGGCCAACCCTTCGACAAGCTCAGGACACCGCCTGGACTACAGCGTGGTGGAGACCCTGACCGTTGAGCTGCCGGAAACGGCGCGCCATCTGTTTGCGGCGGTCACCGACCAACGGGTGCGCCTGAACAACGCCCACGAGCAGCCCATCTACCGACTGGTCACCTTCCGGGTGGGGAAGGAGCACTACCTGGTGCTGACCGACCGACTGGACCTGACCACGTTCCAGGTCATTCTGTTGTACGCCTATCGCTGGCAAGTGGAGCTGATTTTTCGATTCTTGAAGCGAACTGTGAACGGCTTGCATCTAATCAGCACCTCCGAAGAGGGGGTCACCATCCAGTTCTATGCCTTGCTCATTGCGGCCTTGCTGCAACTGCATCTCAAGCAGCGGTGTGTCGAGGCTTACGAGGGTGCCAGGCGGGCCCCGATGAACCCGCCAGCGGAAGCCAGCTCGTTGCCCGGTCTGATGGTCGATCCAGAGAAACTGGCCTCGGCCAGAGGCAGCACCTTCTTGGCCACCGTGGGTGAGAAACTGCATCACTACTGGAAGATCAGTGTCCATTGGCTGGTGACCTTGTGCAACTTGCTCGCCCAGCCCTTTGACCAACGCGCCATTCGTTTGCTGGCGCGCTTCTGACAGTCATCCACTGACTGGCCCCTGTCATGGAGGCGCCAACCGAGCGGTGCGATACCGGCCTGCATGCCTGTTGCACTATGGCTGAGCAATCGTTATGGCATGCTCGGCCCAACCATGGCTCGTCGGTCTCAGACATCGCACCCAAGAGCCACAAAGCCGCCTTCATCCGGCCTGACAGGAGTGCGAAGTCAGATCGTCAACTCAACAGGAACACACCATTTCAGCCAATAGAAGGAATGCACGAGCAACATCAGCGTCCTCGACACTACGACCCTGTCCCTTTCCGGACAGTATTGACCTGGAACAAGAAAACCCGCCGGCTGACTTGCACCCGACGGGTTCTCGTGCTACAATCTCCCTCGTCAGGTGTCCATCTCACACCTGTCCTCGCCTCGGGCTCTGGACCAGCCGCGAGGCTTTTCTTTGGGTTCAACAGTTGGATTGCATTATACCACCCTGGGCGGTTTATGGCAAGCTCATTTGCGTTGGCGTGTTGAGTCCTTTGCATGGCACGGACGGACGGCACTCCGCTGACCCTTCGGCGGCCTCAGGGCAAGGCTGCGTGCCTGACTACGAACGTGACTACGAACGGGCTGTGAACATGTACCCCACCCCGCGCACGGTGAGGATACGTTGCGGGTTGCTGGTGTCTTCTTCGATCTTGCTCCTCAGCCAGGCGACATGCACTTCGACGGTGCGCGTGTCGCCCGTGTAGTGGGTGTCCCACACCTCCTGCATGAGGAACTCGCGCGTGAGGACCTGGCCGGCGTGCTGCATCAGGGTGGCCAGCAGCCGGCACTCTTTGGGCGTCAGATGGTGGGCCTGGCCGTTGACGGTGACTTCCTGGCCGGCCTGGTCCAGGATCAGGCCATCGAGTTCAAAAGTATGGGGCAGGTGCTTGTTACTTTGGGTATTCTTAATGCGGGTTTGAGCCACGCTGCTCCTCCTTGCCCCCCAGACAGCCATGAGGTGGGCTTACTATTATACCACAGTTTGGCGTCCCGTAGGGCGATTTTGTCCAACGATTTTCAATCGCACTTGAGATAGGGAAAGGGGAGAGGGTGACCAGGGAGTGCAGCGGAGATCGACGACAGGCAGGAGGCCGGCGGGGTTGCGGAGC
>JBHHXF010000638.1:0-2545 GCA_046756905.1 Anaerolineae bacterium
CGGCGGCTACCTGGCCGAACTGGAGGACGCCGGCCTGGTCGAGCGGAGACCGAACGGTCAGGGTGTGATCGTGAAGGTGAGACAGGACACTGCTCGGAGCTCCAGGCGAAAGCTGGAAGGGAGGTGAGACAGAATGAGCGATCTGACAGGGGTGGTCGATGCACCGCTGCCGGCGGGTGGGCCTTCGAGCCTTGTGGCGGAACCCAACGCCGGCACGGTGGAACCCATGATCGGCCCGGGTGCCCCATCGGGCCTCCGGTGCTGTATCCTGTGCCTGGGAGCATTCCAGGCCGGCGAGACCTGGCTGCGGCCGGTGCCGGCGGATGGCGGCTATGCGATCGGGGTACACGTGGGCTGCTACCATGCCGGCGCCCCGCCGGTAGCGTGAGGGGAGAGACGTGACGGGCGAGAGCCAGCCGGGAGACGAGTTGAGCATAGCCGGCTGACCCTCGCCCCGCACAATTGTAGCACATCTGATCGACCGCCGACAGATTGACGTTCCTCGCGAAGGTGAGGTGGCAGTGTCAGATGACATCTCGGAAAAACCTCATGGACATGTGCCCCATGTCCGCGTTACGCGCATGACGTCCACGACGGTGACGCGGCCATCTCCATCAAGATCGTATGGTGAGCCGGCGGTCTGGTCCCATCGAGCAGCGATGGTCTGCACATCGGCGGTGCTCACAATGCCGTCCTCACTGAAGTCGCCGGCACATAAGGGAACTACTATGCTGATGGGAACCGTGGCTGTTACCTGGTACGTCAGGCTATGCCACTGCCTCCTTGGCACGCTTGACGGCTTTACGGCGCTTCTCAGTATCCAGGATCTTCTTGCGGATGCGGAAGGTTTCCGGCGTCACTTCCAGGAGTTCGTCGTCGGCCAGATACTCGATGGCTTCGTCCAGGCTCATCTCGCGTGCCGGCGTCAACCGCTCGTCAATCTCTTTGAACGAGCGACGGATGTTGCTAACCTGTTTCTGTCTGCATACATTAATCTCGAGGTCACCAGGTCGCTGGTGCTTACCAATGACCATTCCCTCGTAGACTTCGGTGCCGGGGCGGATGAAGAGCCGGCCCCGTTCGTCTGCGTTCTCCAGGCCGTAGGCGGTGGCAACTCCCCGCTCCCAGGCCACCAGCGAGCCGTTCGTCCGCTGCTCTACCTCCCCTGCCAGCGGTGCATAGCCGTGGAACAGTGTGTTCATCACACCCATACCCCGCGTCGCGGCCAAAAACTGATAGCGAAAGCCCAGCAAGCCGCGTGTCGGTAACAGGAACGTCAGGTGAACGCTGTCGGTGTGGGAATCCTGCATATTGATCATCTGACCCTGCCGGCTCCCCAGCAGTTCGATCACCGTACCCATAGTGTCGCGAGTGGTTTCGATGCGGACCTCCTCGTACGGCTCCAGCAACTCGCCGTCCTCACTCTCGCGCAGGATTACCTCGGGACGAGATATCTCAAACTCGTAGCCTTCGCGTCGCATCTCCTCCATCAGAATGGCCAGGTGAAGCTCGCCACGGCCGGAGACGAGGAAGGTCTCGGCGCTGTCCGTCTCTTCGACACGCAGGGCCACGTTGCGGCGCAGTTCGTTGAACAGACGCTCACGCAGCTTGCGCGACGTCACCCAGCGGCCTTCCTGGCCGGCAAGCGGCGACGTATTTACGCCAAACGTCATCCGTACCGTCGGCTCCTCGACCTCGATGGCCGGCAACGCCACGGGTTGATCAGGATCGGCCAGCGTCTCGCCGATGGCGACGTCTTCCAGGCCGGCCACCACGACAATTTCACCGGCTTCGGCCTCGTCCATCTTGACGCGCTCCAACCCTTTGTGCACGAACAGGTACGGCGCTTCGTCGCAGATCACCTCACCGTCCAGCTTGATGCGGGCGATGCGCTGGCCGGCGCGCAGTTTGCCGGCACTGATGCGTCCCACAGCCGTCGTACCACGATACTCATCGTAGCCCAACGTGCTGACCAGCATCTGCAGCGGCACGTCCACATCAACTTTCGGCGCCGGAATGTGGCGCAAGATGGTCTCAAACAATGGTTGGAGATCCGGGCCAAGGTCTGGAGTGAGGCCGGCTTGTCCGGTCACTGCGTTGGTGTAAACCACGGGGAAGTCGGCTTGCTCGTCGCTAGCCCCCAATTCGAGAAACAGATCGAAGGTCTGGTTCAGCGTTTTGCGCGGGTTGGCGTTCTTGCGATCCACCTTATTGACTACGACGACAGCACGGCGCCCCTTTTCCAATGCTTCCTTGAGCACGAAGCGCGTCTGCGGCATCGGTCCCTCGGCCGCATCCACCAGTAGCAACACACCATCGACCATATTCATGACCCGCTCGACCTCGCCGCCGAAGTCGGCATGTCCTGGCGTATCGACGATGTTGATCTTGACTTCTTGCTCGGTCTCGGGATCCCAGACGGTGATGGCCGTGTTTTTCGCCAAGATGGTGAGGCCGCGTTCCCGTTCCAGCTCGTTGGAGTCCAGCACGCGGTCGGCCACCAGCGCCTTCTCATGAAAGACGTGGGCTTGCTTCAGCAACCCAT
>JBHHXF010000639.1:0-2535 GCA_046756905.1 Anaerolineae bacterium
ACGGGACCGACCGCGCCCGTACTACCCGGCGATGGCCGGGTCTGGGCCGAAGGCTCCACCCGCAAAATCCGCCGCGGCGACCCGGTGCCGGCATCGACCTGGGTCTGGGATGGCTGTCGCGTCCGCCTCCATGCCGCCCGCAATGAGACGGAGCCGGTGCAGCTTGTCGTCACTGCCGGCACGCAGACTCTGACCGGCGTCAACGTGACGGTGAGTGACCTGACGAACGGCAATGATACCATCGGCCAGGGTCAGATCATCCTCTACCGTGAAGCGTACTCCAACGTCTCGCAGCCGTCGGACCCGTATGGCTACGGGCTGCCGGCCGGCGAGCTGGGGGCCGGCCTCATTCCCGACGCTCTCATCCCCTTCGAGGATCCATACAGCGCCGGCCAGCTTGTGGGCGAGCCCTTCGTTGTGGCGGCCGGCCAGAACCAACCTGTCTGGTTTGACCTGACCGTCCCCGAGGGCACGCCCCCCGGCGCATACACCGGCACAATCACCGTCACAACCGATCAGGGATCTCTCGCCGTGCCGCTGAAGCTGGTGGTGTGGGACTTCACCCTGCCTTCGCAGCCGTCGCTGTCCATCAACTTCACGTTGGATCCGCTCTGGACGCTGCCGCCCCAGTACGGCGTTGCGGAGGGTGGGCTGGCCTTCTACGACCTGGTGGACAAGCACTACGAAGCGCTGGCAGCCCACCGCCTGGGACCGATGAACCTCTATCGCGAGCCGGCGGTCAGCGAGCCAGGCGGCCAGGTGCAGCTTGACTGGACGCAAGCGGACCCTCTCTATCAGCATTGGCTCGACACCCACGCCCTGCCGGCCTTCTACGTGCCCGACGTCTACGATGGTGACAACGATCGCTATCGCATCCGCGATGGGTCTGGCCGGCGTTACCGGAAGGCCGATTTCAGCGATCCGGTGTTCGTGGATAAGGCGAAACAGTACTACGCAGCGGTGCGCGACCACCTGGTGAGCCAGGGGTGGTGGGACCAGGCCTGGACCTACCCCACTGACGAGACGGAGTGGGTGGCCGACGAGCCGCTGAACAACGGGTTGGATGGCTACCAACGGCTGGAACTCTGGGCGCAATTGCTGAAGAGCGCCGACCTCGACTACCGAATCATGGCCTCCAGCGTCTACCCTGTCCCCGTCGGCCCGCCGGATCGGGGATGGCCGGACCTGAAGGGGCTGGTGGATGACTGGAACGTGGTGGTGCAAGACGCCGACAATGATCCGGCGCTGTGGGAGAGCCGGCAAGCCCTGGGTGAGACCCTCAGCTTCTACCACAACGACTGGGGCGACTTCCTCGACTACAAGGCCACGCTCCACCGCGGGCTGGGCTGGGTGGCCTACAAGTACAACGCCTGGGCCTTCACCGGCTGGGCGGCGGCTGCCTGGATCGGTAACAGCGCCGAGGACGTGGTCAATCCCTGGGTTTCGGCCGTGATGCCGGTGTACGGCTATGGCGGCGGTGCGATTTTCTGGCCGGGGTATCAGATCGAAGGGGATGCGAACAAGAACGTGGAAGGCCCGCTGCCCTCCATCCGGTTGAAACTAGCCCGCGAAGCGGTTGATGATCACGACTACCTGGCGCTGCTGGCTGCACAGACCAGCCCCGACTACGCCCGCGCTCTCGTGCGCGGCCTGATTCCTCGCGACTACTGGGACTGGGACCCGCCGCCGGAGGAAATCTATGCCCTGCGGGATCGGATTGGCCGGCTGCTGGACAGCGGCGCCTCCGTTGACTTGGCGACGGTGCAGGGTCAGGTGACGGACACGGCAAGTAGCGCACCGATCCAGGGTGTGTTCGTCACCGACGGCGAATCGGGTGCGCTGACCGACGCGATAGGCCACTACACGCTCACTGTCGGTTTGCCGGCTGCGTCCCGCGTCACACTGAGTTTTGCGGCTCCCCGCTATCTTGCTGCCACTCGCACGGTCGCCGTCTCCGCCGGCGGCCAGGCCACCCAGGGCGCCACCCTCAACCGCGTGGCCGAGGAGTCCTTGACCCTCTACTCCTTCGAGACGGCCGGCGAGGTGGGTGAGTGGGAGTTTGCCAACACCCTCTCCCGCGCGGCGGTCACAGATCACGCCACCGATGGCAGCCAAGCCTTGAAAGTCGTGTTCAACGACGACGTGGCGGCGGCGGAGCCGTATGCCGGCGTGGGCACGTTCCCCCAGGATTGGAGCACTTACACCGCCCTGGAGTTCGACGTGTACAACGAGAGCGACTACTACACGAACGTGGACGTGTACGTGGCGGATGCGGATGATCGCGCGTATCCCGAGAGCGGAAGCACCATTACCTTGCTGCCCAACCGGTCGCGCCACGTGGTCATCTCCCTGGCCGCTGCCGCAGCCGGCGGGGTGGACCTGACCCACATGGCCTGGATCGAGTTGGACCCGGAGACGATCATAGTAGAGGGGACGAAGCAATGGTCGGCGGGTCCGCGCACGTTGTATCTGGACAGCCTGCGGCTGGTGCGGGTTGTGTCGGAGTGATGCGATTTCAGGGTAGACTCATCGCCC
>JBHHXF010000640.1:0-2531 GCA_046756905.1 Anaerolineae bacterium
GTGGTCAGTGAATAGTCGCTAGAATCCGCCTGCGAATCTCTGGTCACCAGATTACTCAATGTCAGCAAGTTAAGCGGTGTGTATACCTTGTCTCGGATGTCAGACGCCCTGTTTCCACTCTCACGCACTGGATCAGTCAACATAATACACCTGTTTTGGTCTCGGCTAATCCTCAACATGCTGATATTGACTGGCCACCGACTACTGATCACTTATTGCTGAGTTTCCTGGTTTTCGGATTTGCTTCGTCGGACGTTTTTCCGAGCTGATCGGCCGTGATGTGTGTGTAGACCTGCGTGGTTGAGATGTTGGAGTGACCCAGGAGCTGCTGGAGTTCGCGGAGGCCGGCGCCCCCGTCTAGCAAGTGGGCTGCAAAAGAGTGACGAATAGTGTGGGGAGTGATCTCTTCGTCGATACTTGCTTCTTCCACATAGGCCTTGATGATCAGCCATAAACCCTGGCGAGTGAGTCGCGCCCCCCGAGGATTTAGGAACAGAGCTCTTTCTTCCGGGTATTTAGCATATTGAAGCCGGCCCTCCTCCAGGTATTGATCCAGCGCTTCGACGGCCGCCTCGTACATGGGCAGGATCCGCTCTCTATTCCTCTTCCCTCTGCAACGGACTGTCGCGCTGGCCAGATTCACATCATCTACGTCAAGCCCCACCAGTTCGCTGACACGCATTCCCGTGGCGTAGAGAAGTTCCAGCAGCGCCTTATCCCGCAGGCCCTTGGCCGAGCGGCTCTTAGCCGGTGCTTCCAGTAGGACCTCGATGGTAGATCGTGATAGAGCCTTGGGCAGTCGTTTTTTAGCTTTGGGTGCGTCTAGGGTAGTTGTCGGATCATTCTCTATGACCTTCTCATCAAGCAGAAAGTGGAAGAACGACTTGAGCGCCGCTACCTTCCGGGCCACCGTAGCTGAGGAATACTCGCGCTCTTTCAGGTCTAGCAGGAAGGTTATCAGGACATCTTTGTCGACTTGCTGCCACTCCGCCGCAGGTGGGCTTAAGCCCTCCAAGAAACTAGCGAACTGGTGGAGGTCGTTGCGATAGGCTGCTTGCGTATTTGCTGAGTAGCCCTTTTCGACAGCTATGTACGTTAGAAAGGCATCGATTTGTTCCCGCATGTTTGAGGTTCTCCTTTCAACCAATCGCCTCCGTGTTCAGGGGTAACAACGAAGGAACTGGAGCCAACCGGCTGCAATGAGTTGGGATCGGTCGTCGAAGCAATTGTAGCACAACTTTTCATAAGTGCAAAACGAACTATTACGACCGGGTCCGCTGTTTCTCGAGTGGTACGGATGGTGTGGTGATCACACCTTTGGATTGGGAAGTTTGAGAGACTTCCAACGGGGTTGTGGTGCTGTCGAGCACATTCCGGTGGTAGATATGGTTCAACATTGTGGCCAAAACACCGACAACAGGGATTCCGAATAGGGCTCCCCAAAAGCCGGCCACGCGTACTCCTCCCAGCAATGCCGCGAACACCAGAAGTGGGTGCATCCCCATGGTCTGGCTCAGGATACGTGGCATCATGATGTGCAGGACCAGTTGCTGCAAAGCAAAGATGCTGATGAACACCGCTATAGCCGTGGTTAGCCCACTCTGAAACAGTGCAATCATGACCGGCAGGAAGAGAGCAATGGGAGCGCCGATGACCGGTATCAGCATGACGGTGCCGGCGAATAGGCTGACTGCTACGACGAAGTTGAGGCCGGCAAGCTGCATAATGATCATTGTCCCCAATGATGACACCACAGCCATCAAGAGTTGACCGCGCATGAAGCCGCCAAAGGTTCGGTCAACGTAATAGAACAACGCCTGGCACTCATCTTGCCACTGGCCGGGTATTGAGCTGATAATCCACCGGCTCAGCCGTGCAGTGTCCAGAGTGATATAGAAGCTGAGAATGATGACCAGGAACAGATCGGCCAGAAGGGAGGCGAACCCGGCCGCGATGCCCAGCGTGTTCTGGGCCAGGCGACCGGCGACGGACTGCGCAGAGCCAACGATGTTTAATGAGCGGTACGCTTCGCCCAGGTCTACCCCGAATTGCGATGCCTGGGCGTTTATTCGCTCCAGCCATGCCGGGTTTTCGGTTTGCAGACGCTGAAAGAAGGCCAGCATCTCAGCGCCGTAGGCTGGGATCCGGCTGACCAATTGCCCAAACTGAGTAACAGCGATCGGGACGATGAAGATGATGGCTGTGATGAGCAATATGACCAGGCCGGCGTATACCAGGAGTGTTGCGAGCAGGCGTGAGAGGCGCCAGCCGGCGAGTCGCTCTGCCCAGACATCCTGTTTATTCTCATGCAGTCGGTGAATCAATGCTCGGGGTACTGGGGCTTTGCTTACTTGGTCGACCACCGGACGCAGCGTGAATGATAACAACCATGCCAGAAAGAAGAGTAGGATAATATCCCAGAAGAAGGCAATGAGAGTCAGCAGTTGGCCCAGAAGCCAAACACTCCCTGCGACGGCCAGGATCCAGAGTGCGGCGCGAAGAGCGGGCGACCACTCGTCGAAATTCATCTG
>JBHHXF010000641.1:0-2526 GCA_046756905.1 Anaerolineae bacterium
CTGGCACTCCTCGTAGGCCCGCCGGGCCAGGGCCTGGTCGCCGGCGTGATAGTAGTAGAGCATCAACTGGCACCAGACGCTCTCCCGGCAGCGGTCGGTCGCCAGCACCTCCCGGCAGGCGGCCACGGCTCGCCGGTAGCGTCCTCGCCGGGCATACACCTCCGCCAGCCGGGTCAAGAGGGTGAAGTATAGCTCGCGCAGCCGTTCCCGCTCGGCTGTTGCCCAGTCGGCGTAGCGATCTTCCTCCAGGTAATCGCCCCGATACAGGCTGAGGGCCGATTGCATGTCGCTGATAGCGGATGGCTGGTGGCTGACGGCGTCCTGGTTCGCAGAGCTATCGGCCACCTGCCATCGGCCATCGGCTATCTGCCATCGGCTATCTGCCAATCCTTCGAACTCCTCCGCGTCCAGCCAGTAGTCGGCTTTGGTGTTCCAGGCGTAGCCGGCATCGGTGGTGAGCACAAAGCTAGATTTGGCCCGAGGTGGTAAGTTTGGTTCCAGGACGCGACGCAACTGGCTGACCGCCACGCGCAGGTTACGGCCGGCGGCGTCTGGCGACAGATCGCGCCACAGCCACTCGATCAACTGATCTTTGGTCAAGGCGCGTTTGCGGTAGGTGATGAGGATTTTGAGGAGAGTCCTGTTTTTCTGCGTCTTCCAATCTGAATCGAGGATGGGGGTGACATCCCGATAAATACGAAAAGGGCCAAGCGTGTGGATTCGCAGGCTCACTTCATCCCGTCCCCTCGGTTTGCAGATCGGTAAACCCGATTATTGTGAATTGCGCGCTGGTCGCCTGTGGTTTTTGATCTCTCCTACCTGATATTGTATACTATTGTAAAGCAGTCTGGCAAGCGCCACTCTTCCAGGAGATAGTGATGATCAAACGTTTCGTTCTCATCGCCGGCAACATTGCGACCGGCAAGACCTCCCTAACAGAGCGCCTCGGCGCACGGCTCGGCTGGCGCACCAGTTTCGAGTCTGTAGCCGACAATCCGTATCTGGCTGATTTCTACGCCGACATGCGCCAGTGGTCGTTTCACCTGCAAGTCTTCTTTCTCGGCCACCGGGCCCAGCATCACCTGGAATTGGCCAACGATCCCGCGTCAGCCATCGCCGACCGCAGCATCTACGAAGATGCCCACATCTTCGCCCGCGCCCTGCATCACATGGGCAACCTGACCGAACTGGACTACCAATCCTATCGACGTGTGTTCGATCTGGTGGTGGCCGGCCTGCCTCGCCCAGACCTGCTGCTGTACCTGAAGGCACCTGTGCCCGTGTTGCTCAAACGGATCCACCGGCGCGGCCGCGCCATGGAAAGCGGCATCTCCGCCGATTACCTGTCGTTGTTGGAGACCTTCTACGAAGAGTGGCTAGACACCTTCACCCTATGCCCTGTGTTGACCATACGCACTCAAGACCTGGACTTCGTCAACAAGCCAAAACACCTGGATATAGTTGTCCATCGGATTCAGGACAAACTATCCGGCAAAGAAGTCGTGGTTTTCCCCCCAGATTCCTGGTGATCTGAGATTGGGTATGCCGGGTATTGCAGATCGGTTGTTCGTTGTCGTTTGGGCGTGGCAACGGTCGTGCCGGCTACGGTTGAGGCGGCATGCCTTCCACCGAGATGTCGTCGCAGTAGACACCGGAGAGAAGCCCAGCGGCGTCGCGATACTGCACGCTCACGTAGAACCCAATCCAGTTGATAGCCACCGTGACCGGGAACGTCCTTTGGGACACGAATGGTTCCCATGGAAAGGCAGCCAGTTCATCTTCTGTCAGACATCCGCCCCCATACAATCCCCGCGCCCGCATCTGCGTCACATCGCCGAAGGGGCTTGTCGCCTCGAAAGCCGCGTCGATATCAATGGTTGTCCCCGCCGTACCACCAACGCAGCAGGCGCCGCCTTCGATGAGGACCGACCCGCTGACCGGACGCACGGCAGCGGATCGCCGGATCAGCGGCATGTAGTTGTGCTGATCAAGGGTAGGCCCGGTGGTTGGAGTGGCCGGCGGCGTTGACGTGCGAGTGGCTGTAGCTGTGGCAACGCTGGTCGCAGTGGCGGTTGGTGTCAATGTGAGTGTGCTGGTTGGTGTCTGCGTCGGCTCGTACGGCTGTGAGTAGGCCGTCCAATCGAGACCGCCGTACGGCAGACGGATGAAGGGCAGGGCCAGCAACGTGCCCAGGAGCAGGCCGGCCAACAACAGTGATCCAAGTCGATAGCTCATCACTACTCTCCTTTTTCCAACAATCCTCAAGTGCGTATTGCGTACTGCGTAGCTGACGTTTCATGGATGATTCAATACGCAATACGCAGGTAACTACCCAGCCTGCCCTCAGTCCATGAATGAATTCACGGCCTGATACGAAAAACGCGTTGAAACGCGTTCAAGCCTTAACCCGTTTCAACGGGTTTCGCAGTGTCAGACGGGCAATTCATTGCTCGTCACGGCGGGCTGGGTAGACATACGCAGTACCCAACCTCTACTTCACCACCACCAGCGGTAACAAAACCGCCG